>SKYG01000195.1 GCA_007128045.1 Bacteroidales bacterium
AATATTTCTTTATAAACCTTTCTTATAAGCTTAGGTATCTAAAAATCAAAGGGTTGTCTGAGGTGCTCAAAAGTATTGACATGGATTTATTTCCGGATAATTTTTCCTGTACCAGAAATACTTGCATTTACAGTAGGATTGCCTTTGTAGAATACGTTTCCGCTACCACTGATTTTTGCGTATAATGATTCTTCAGCCTGTACATATGCATGACCGGAGCCGCTGATTCTTACATCGGCATCTTCGCACAACAGGGAGAAGCTATTTACTTTTCCCGAACCACTGATACTTATTTTATGGTTCAGGGTGCTTCCCGAGATGTTTACATCACCCGATCCTGATATTCTGGTATTGATGTTGCGGGCGAAAAATGTTCCGGATATTTTGCCGGAACCTGACACGGTCAATGACAGGTTTTCTGTGTCCCATTCATCCTGCAAGTTGATGGTTCCTGAGCCGGCGATGTTAAGTCTTTGAACATCGGGCATCGTAATGAACACTTGAATCTCGTTTATTCTGTTTCGTATGCAGCGATCATTTTCCAAAATCAGGTTATTGCCTGCATGCCGTGTAATAATATGGGGTTGCAGGTTAAAAGGAGCTACTACGCTAACATGATAACTTTCGCCTTGTGAGATAAATACCTGGGCATGTGTGCTCATGTCGATACCGCTAAACGGTGATCCGGTTCTTATTTCTTCAACTGTTTCTCCAGTCCCTCTGATACAAGGGTAATAGTCTGGGTTGATACATGATCCCAAAGAAATGATCAGTACAAGAAATAATGCAGAGTGCAGTACAAGTCTGTTTGTACTGAAAGGTTTGGTTTTAATAGTTGTAGTTCTTGTTTCCATGGTGTAAGTCAATTTAAGTGTTGCGATGTTGGTTCAAATCATGTGCCATATATTATAAGGTGTTATATGTTAGGTGAATATAGTCTTTGCTTCACTTCATTCCGGATCATACCTGTTCGAAATGGTTCAGAAGTGTCCGTATTTGGACACAGTAAGATGCTGAAAGTTAGAAAAAGGATTCAATAAGGCGTGAATGTGGGATGTGCTGGAGCGGACGGTTCAGGCACCAATGGCGAGGGCGGCGAATATAAGGAAGCTGATCACTGCAAGGCGAAGTACGCCAAGAAATAGTCTTTGCGGTTTGTCTTTGCTTTCATAATCAGCAGCCTGCCCATCCCAGACAAAGGTTCGTTCGATGGCGGGTGTGATGCGTGTGAGTTGATTGATTTGATTCATGGCTGGTAGTATTTCTTGTTTTTCATGGGCGGGTTCATTCAAAAGCAATAAACCTCGCGAAATATCTATTATCATATTTCGTACCAAACCATGTGCTTTAGAAAAAAATATTTTACTCTTTTCTTATTGCTTCGGCCGGATGTAATCGTAATGCCTTCATTGATGGGAAAATCGATGTAAACATAGAGGTAATTACCACCAATATGACAAGCATGCCAAAGAAAGAAGGTTCAAGTTGCGGATACACCAGTGAAGGGAAGCCCCATTCATTTAAGGTGTCGCCGCCAACTGCACCAAGGTTGAGTCCGATGTTTTGGAGCAACCGGATACTCAGGGCTCCTGCAGCCATACCTCCAATTGCTCCGAGAAATGTGAGAAACACAGTTTCAATCGTGATCATTGAAAAGATTCTTTTTTTATTCATACCGATGGCCATCAGTACGCCAATTTCTCGCACACGTTCATATACCGACATCAGCATGGTATTAACCAGTCCGAATGCCAGGGCCAGTAAGATGATGACCAGGATAAAAAGCAGCATGGTTGCTGCCATTTCCTGCAGATAACTGAGTTCGGGTGAGATGTCTGTCCAGCTGCGGACGCTCAATCCTGGAAACAACTGCTGAATGTTGTCGGCCATTTGTTCTACCATCGCCATATCTGTGGCAAGTATGGCAACTTCATTAAGGTAGTCGGGTTGACCGAGAAAGCTCGCCAGGTCAGTGTTCAAGACATATACATTGCTTTCGTCGTAAGCGGTGTTTGATGTCTGGAATATCCCTGCTACCCTGAAGGTTCCTGCAATGAGGTCGCCATCGAAACCCTGAAAAGTCAGCACCACCCTGGAGCCTTGCTGTAACTTTGTTTTGTCCGCTAGTTTTTTGCCAACCAGGATGGGGTTTCGGGAATCAGGATTCAGGTATGAACCATCGACAGTGTTATGGTCAAGGCCAGTCGTGTTAGCTTCCAGCTCCGGGTCAATCCCAATAATGTTGATCCCCCTGGTGAGGTTTGCCGAGGCAAGCATTCCATTCAGCCTGGTCCGGGGGCTATATGCCATGATGCTCTCATGTCGGGAAATAGTTTTGTTCAGCTCATTCCATTCGGGTATGTTATACCTGATGTTATAGTCTTTTAAAAATTCAGGATGGTGAATCTGTATATGGGAAACATGCTGTACGATGGTTAGCTCAAACCTTTGGGCGAGCAGTCCAAAACTCAAGGATGCGGCAAAAATCCCGCCCCATAAGCCAACGGTAATGGCGAGAATCATCACCAGGCTGCGTTTGGGATTGCGCCACACGTTTCTCCACGATATTTTTAGCAACGTCTTCATGTGTTTAAAATTTAGTCAAAAGTCGAAGGTCGAAGGTCGAAAGTCAGAAAGGGCCTAATTTTTATCCATCATCTTAATTTTATATACTTTGTAGACAGGGTACATGCCGACGATCAGTGCGATGACCAGTACGATCCTGGCCTGGCTGATGAATATATCGGGCCCGAATGCGAAAGGCATCACAGGTTCAAAGCCATAGTCGGCCATGGCCTCTGCCATATTTCCACTTAACTGAATGGGGTTATGGAAAAAATACAGGATAATTGGGGTGGCGACGATCATTCCGGCAATTACCCCGGTAAAAGTGATAAACAGCGATTCCATAAAACAAATCATTGCCAGTCTGGATCTTTTCATTCCGAGCGACATGAGCATGGCGAACTCTTTGCTGCGTTCTATCATCATGGTCAGGATCGTACCTATAAGACCAAATGTGATCACAATATAAAGGATCATCATCATCACCATGGTTCCTGCCATATCAAACTCCATCAGGGCAAGCAGGTCGGCCAGCATGGTCTCCCAGGTAACAACCCTGTACCATTCTTCATCGATATGCTTGCTCAGTTCCGTTGCGAGACTACTGGTTTGGTTGGGGTTTTCAGGCATGATGATTAGCGCGGTGAGCCGGTTATCGGTCATGTAGAACCATTGTGCTGCCTGCAGCGACATGTAAATGGTATTGTTATTCATTTCCGGTACTTTCAGCCTGACGATGCCTTTTACCTTATACTTGCCGGCTGCCGTGGCACCCTGAAATCCCTGTCCCAGCAATACCAGTGTGTCACCAGTACTTATGCCCAGGATATCCGCCAGCCCTGACGCCACAACGATATCCTCGTCGTTGTCTGTTAAAAAGCTACCCTGAACAATATCATCTCGAATATCATTAATCAGGGCTTCATGAGCAGGATCAATGCCCATCACCATGGCACCACGGGTGATCTCGCTGGTGGCTGCCAGGGCAAAGCTTTGAATCCTGGGCACATAAAATGCGATCTGGTCATCAAACTTATCCAGGAGATCTTTTATGTCTTCCTCAAACAACAAGCTATTGTCGATAGAGGGTTCTTCTTCGTACAATACATCCTGTATCTGAATGTATCCGGTGCTATACCTCACCATACTGTCGATCATGCGTTCATAGGATCCTTGCTCCATTGAATAAAATAAAATGGCCAGAAGTACTGCAAATACCACCGAGCTGATGGTGATCAGTGACCGTCGTTTGTTACGCCATATGTTGCGCCAGGCAAGGGTGAAGAAAATTTTCATTCTGAAAATTGCTTAAAACTGTTGATTTGTTGATTTGTTGAGGCGTTTTCTGGTGGACAGATCAGCGTGTCACTATCCTGTTTAGTTCTTTGGCAAACCTGCTGCGGATGATCTTAAGAGAGTTGTTGGTCTCCAGTAATTTAAATACCTCTTCCTCGCTAATATCCTGATTCTCCTGTGCCGTTTTTAACTGTTGCTGGTTCAGTTCGATCATCTTCTCCAGCTTCCGGAGTTTAAAAGCATAGACGGCCTGCATCACCGTAGCCTTCAGGATATCTTCTTCGTGGTCGATAAATATATGGTGTCTGTCTTCCCAGTTCTTGCTGAGGGTGTATTGTGTGCTTAACAAGTCGACCACCATGTTTCTGATACGTTCGTCGGTGTGGTTGGTAAAAGACTGGTTGTTGGGTTGCCGGCCATCTTGTCGTGACTGTACGAACAAATCGAAGATCAATTTGCAATCTTCGTTTTCAAATTCCAGTTTATCATCCAGGATATCTTGCACGATGAAGTCGAGCACCTTAATAGCTACCTCTTCTTTTCTGCCTTCGTTTTCCACTTCAAAGAGTATGTCATGGTTGGCATAATGGAGCAGGAGGCGGATGATCTCTTTTTCCTGGAAATCGTTCGTGATGGTTAGCGTGGTCTGCTTTTCCGATGTCTCCTCCGCGGGATGGGTCAGTGTAGTGGCCTCTTCCTGTGGGGATTCCGTTCTCTGTTGTGAGAACTTTTTCCTTCGCAGCTTATTCACCTCAGCCACCAGGAGTTTTTCCTCTACCTTCATCAGCTCGCCACATTTCTGTATGTACAGTGTTCGGGCAATAGGTTCAGGGATGAGTGAGATGGTTTGTGCGATCTCTTTTATCCGTGCTGCTTTCCGGATGGGGTCATTCTGGGTCTCTTTCAGCAGCAGCTGGGTTTTGAGGGATATAAAATCTGCGGCATTGTTATCAATAAAGGCCTTCACCTCTGCAGGTCTGTTCTCCCTGGCAAACGAGTCGGGGTCTTCGCCTTCAGGAAGCAAGACGACCCTTACATTCATGCCTTCCTCCAGGATCATGTCTATGCCGCGAAAGGCTGCCTTGATGCCGGCGGGATCATTGTCAAACAGCAGGGTGATGTTTGATGTATACCGTCGGATAAGTTTGATTTGGTCGGATGTCAAGGCGGTACCAGATGACGCGATGGCATTTTCGATGCCTGCCTGGTACAAAGAGATCACGTCGGTATACCCTTCAACCAGCAGGCAGTTGTCGTTGGCTGCCAGCGCAGTTTTTGCAAAGTACAATCCAAACAGCACCTTGCTTTTATGATAGATATCACTTTCTGCCGAGTTGACGTATTTTGGTTTGTTCTTGTCGTTGGTAAGGATGCGGGCTCCGAACCCCAGCACCCGGCCCGACAGGTTGTGTATGGGGAAGATGATTCGTCCGCGGAAGGTGTCGTATAGCTGCTGGTCTTTCGACTTTGCCAGGCTGGTTTTTAGCAGGTATTCTTTCTTGTAGCCCTTGCTGAGGGCCTCCTGGCAGAAAGCATCCCATTTATTAAGAGAATATCCTATCCCATATTTACGGATCACCTCCAGTGAGAAGCCACGCTCCTTCAGGTATGTAAGTCCGATGGAGCGACCCTCTTCTGTCTCATGCAGTTGCTCCTGGAAATATTTTTGTGCAAAAGCGGTCAGGGCAAACAGGCTCTCTTTTTCGTCCATCGCCTGTTGTTGTTCCGGCGATGGTTTGGTTTCTTCTATCTCGATGCCATATTTTGCGGCCAGGTATTTCAGGGCCTCAGGATAGGTGTAATGCTCGTGATCCATCAGGAAGTTCACGGCATTGCCCCCTTTGCCACAGCCAAAGCATTTATAAATGCCCTTGGCAACAGACACCGTAAAGGAAGGGGTTTTTTCGTTGTGGAAGGGACACAGGCCAAGTAGGTTCGCACCCCGTTTCTTCAGGGTGACAAACTCCCCCACCACCTCTTCAATCCGGGTGGCGTCCATGATCTTGTCGACGGTATCGGGGATAATCATGCTGTATGGCTTCTGAGAGTTTGCACCTATGTCTGATCAGCCCAATAATTAACCAGGGTGACCATACCAAAATTATCCTGCTAAAGTACAAAAAGCTTGCTTATCTCAGACAGCCGGATATAATTAGTGTCTGTCCATAATGTCCGATATCTGCGTTATGCTTGTTTTTAAAACAGTCATTTACAAAAGTAAACTCCTTGGTTTTCAAAACTGCGCAAGCCTTGATCTCGAACATTCTGATCCAGACACTTGACTTTATGGACGGACTTTAATTACTCCTTCGGTTATTCGGTTCTTATGTGTCGGGTTTCGTCTCTGATTGCTTTGAATTCTGTGCCTTCGTTCCATTCGGGCCATATCCGTGAGTTGGCCAGTTCTTTTCCTACATGGTAAAACAGCCATAGGTTCTGATCCAGCCCCGACCAATCCCACAAGTCGTGAATCACATCATCGGGTGTGTGGTATCTGTTATCACTGTCCTGTTTTACCATGCGTGCATATGCTTCGTCTCGTTCGATAAAGTCGGTGCCGCTGTTGGCGTAGATCATCGGAACACCCATGCGCACCAGGTTGAAGTGGTCTGACCGGTAAAAGTATCCGTATTCCGGATATCTTTCAGGTATCAGAGTCCTGTTTTGATCGGCTGCATGCCGTTCCAGGATGTCCTGCATGTTGGAGACGCCATAGCCGATTACAGATACATCGTGGGTGGGGCCGTACACATTCAGTCCGTCGATGTTGATGCCTCCTGCCGTGGTGCTTAATGGGAACAGGGGGTTTTGGGAATAGTAGGCCGAGCCGATCAGTCCGGACTCTTCGGCAGTGACGGCGACAAACACCACACTGCGTGCAGGGGGAGGATCCATTTGGGCAAACCTTTCAGCGATGACCATAATGGCTGCGGTGCCGGTAGAATTGTCGATGGCACCATTATAGATCTTTGTTCCTTGAGGGGTTTCAACGGTGCCCAGATGATCCCAGTGAGCCATGTATATGACTGTCTCATCCGGATACTGGTTACCTTCAATATATCCGACAATATTATATGAGTCTGATTGGAAGTATGTCAGTTCAAAGCTGACGGAGGCAGTAATGCCCAGGGGGATGGCTTTGAAGTCGGGGTTTAATGCTTGCTGTTTAAGCTCTTCCAGTGAGTGGCCTGCTAGTGTGAGTATGCTACGGGCTGATTCATATTGCAGCCATCCCTGAACGGGTACGGCAGGGAGGTTGTTGTCGCCGCCCACTTCATATTGTGTTCCCGACCAGGAGTTTCTGACAACATCCCAGCCATAGCTGGCCGGCTCGGTCTCGTGCACGATCAATACTCCCGAAGCGCCCTGACGGGCTGCCTCCTCATATTTGTATGTCCACCTGCCATAATAGGTCATGGCGCGACCGGTAAACAATGCCTCATCTTCCAGCATATAACCAGGGTCGTTGACCAGCACGATCACCGTTTTTCCTTCTGCATCGATACCGTCATAATCATTCCATCCGTACTCTGGTGCTACGATGCCATAACCAGCAAAGACCAGCTCGCTGTCATCGAGGGTGATCTGATCTTTGAGCAGTGTAGACCCGACCATCATATCATCGAGGTAAGTGAAGGACAGTGTTGTTTCTCCACCTTTCACCACCAGGTCGGAGAAGTTGTGGCCTGTGATCTGCACCAGGGGTACTGCCTGCCTGTAGCTTCCATTGTTGGCCGGCTTCAGGCCGATATCCCTGAAGTTCGATTCGATAAAGTCTTTTGTTTTTTCTGCCCCCGGCGTGTTGGGTGCACGCCCACCGAACGCATCCGATGAAAGTGTTTCAACATAGCCTTGGTAGTGTTCGCTAAACAGCGGTATCTCTTCAGTCTTTGGCCCACAGGCGTGAATAAGTATGGTTGTGGAAACGAATAATAACAAATAGACGAATTTTCGGATAGACGATCTCATGGTTAACTGATAAGTATTACATTCAACAAAAAGCAAAACAGGCATTATTTGCCATTATAGCTAACGCCTGTTTTAAGGAAAATGTTTGATTGGTTTGTATTCTTACCAGTATTTTTAGTGCATCCACTTAAAACTTACCTGAACAACACCTTCTTATTCGTATAGATTTTTGCGTTCAGCTCATATCGGATGATGATGAAATTGCCTGAAAGATTGAGTATACTACGATCAATCAGATGGTATTTTTCAGTTACTGCGGCATGGTACAATCTTCGTCCAAACAAATCATACACCTGCAATACGCCACCTGCCGAGGGAACGATAACACCAATTCCAGTGCCCAGACTGCTCACTTGCAGGGTTTCAACGGCTGGGATATCCGAAGCGGAAACAGGCTCGTAATCATCTGACTGGGTAACGCTTGCATAAGTAGGTCCTAAAATGATCTCATCCAATTCGACCATACCGGAGGGTATTCTAATCCTTAGTTTGGATTGATCCACGCCGGTGGTAGCAGGAGGGTCGGTAACCACATCCCAGTCAATATCAGCTTCATCTTCGGGAACCATATCTACACCGGACTTAAAAAGTTTAACACGAGATACCGCATTGGTTAATCCTTGGTTGGTGAACTTCACTAGTACATAATAGGTCGTCTCTTCTTCAAGCTTGACGGTATTGCTTACAACAGTATTCAATCCTGCTCTAACACCCACATATCCATCCCTGTTTACATTGACGCCGAAGCGTATATGTCCTGCAGAGTTATCTGTTTCAATGGCAAATTCTCCATTAGCTGATCTTCTTGCTAAAAATGAGAGATATATGTTCTCATTGGCTAGGTTCATATGGTGCTCAAAGTTGCGTTCGTTGGTTTTTGAATTGCCTGACTCGGATATCCGGCCACCACTCGGATTGATTTTTACACCGGAGGGATACTGCAGGCTGCTGCCCTCATCAATAGTGATTCCAAATGTGTTAGACTGCCAATGGCCTGTCCATCCGGAGCCTGAGCCGGTATTTGTCAGCAGTTCTCCTTCCATCTCAAACGGCTCGTTTACAAAAGCAACAATTGATTCCTTTTCAGGTAAAAATGGAGGCCTGTCAGATGGAAAATCTTCGGGTTGATAAAAATTGATTTTTGAGGAAGCATCCTGAAACACCCTTCCCGTTGCTTCCAGGTGTGCACCATTATAGGTGTTTTCACCGAACACGTAAACATTGGAGCTGTTTCTTGCTTCAATGGCATTTACGGAAGAGTTTGTCCATGTAATATTTTCAAGGTACGTGTTTCGGACATTGCTTAGATCTACCATTGCCGAATTGATGGTACAATTTTTCAGGGTGAGATTCCATGTGTCATCTACGTTGAAAGTCAATCGCTCATTGATGTAGCAATTATCAAATACAACATTGCGGGGTCTGGTTCTCCAGGGTTCACCCATATATATAAAGAAATGGATATTCCTGAAATCACAATTCTGATACAGTATAGGCGTTCGTTGGCGCACGGCGATGATTCTTCCCTGAGGTGAGGATGTACAATTACGGATCACCATGTCACGGTTAATTGTTTCTTCGTTAATTGCAAAAGCTCCTGCCGCCACCCCCTCAATGGTTCTGTCGAGCGTAATATCTATTCTGCTTGCCGATGACGTTTGATTGACATCGATAATTCGGGCCATTCCATAATAGGTTGTTTGGTTCTCGTCCCAGAAGCTCACCCAATCTTCTTTTTGCCATATTGCGGTTGCTGTATAATGTTCGGCTGCCTCGCCAGGCTTGCTCTGCAGGCGGACTGTCGACCCCGTAACATTTTCGACGATCGGTATTTTCATATGAGGACTAAAAATATCGTCGTACATCAATCCGCCATCATAATCGCCATCTTCTATCATGATCCCATATCTGTTTCCCCATACATGCCAACCATCGCGCCAGACCACATGGAGGTCATTGTCCCTGTCAGGAGCCAGGATGTCGACATTGGTAAATGTTACCGGCCCAAAGTTTCCGGCAACGGTATAGGCGAAGTGGCAAACTGAGTGTGTGAGGATGTTGCTCATGGTTACCCGGCTGCTATAGGCCACATAAGAATATGGCACGTTACGATAAGTTGTTCTCATCCCATATTCGATATGTGGTGCGATGTAATGGGATGCGTTATTATTCAATGAGGATTGCAACCGGGCTGTTTCGTGGTCTTGAAAATATACCCTGATAAAATGTGTTTCGTCTCCTATCCGCTCAGTTCTTTTTATGTACAGATGCTGTCCGGCACCCATACGCTCCGGACCGGTTTCCCAGAAGCTGCGGCCAAATTTTGTCACATCATAATCCCCGGTTTCAGGGGCATCATATCTCTCAGGTACGAGCATCTCCAAATAGAGGTTTGGTACATCAATCTTTGTGATGGAGCCCTGGAAGTAAGGCAGCGGGTCATACGTGGTGGTAAAGCCATCAATCTGGATGTTTTCTGACTGAACGATCGAGACAAAATTTCCGTAGGGGTGAAGTATGATCTTTGCGCCATTGCCTGCCACCTTGATGTTCGAGTTGTTTTGAAAGTCAAACAGCGTGTATCCCCTATCACCGATGACCCTGTATTCCTTTGTTCCGTCAAACTTGACGATGCCACCACCCGTTCTTTTGGCGGCAGCCATGGCATCTTTGATCGCCTGGTAATCATTTGTTTCTCCGTCGCCCACAGCGCCATATTGATGTACATCATAAACCGGCAACCCTTCAAATTTTGGCGTGCCATAGGCCACCCGATACCCCAATGAATAGGTGGCATCACCATGCGGTGTGGCAACGACCCTGATCTCATCATCGATTGCCAGATCTTCCAACCGGGTTTCAAAACGGTATGGGGCTTCCGCTGATTCAGCCTTCATGGTGCGGATGAGCTCCTCGCCAACATACATGGAAACATCCACCTCGCCGTATTCATCATCCACCCAAATCCAGGCATACCCAATCTGGTAATTGCCTGCTTCTGTTACCTTATAGGTCCATGTATTGGGCTCTGATGTTGGCTCCTGTTCAACAACCAGTACCTCCGTATTCCCGGTAGAGATTCCGGAGTAGTTGAATGTAATGCTAACCTCAAGGGTGTCAGAATTTAATTCTTCATTATGTGCAAACACGCCAAACGTATAGTTTTCCCCCTCTGTAAGGCCATCAACTTCAAACAGACTTACATCATGTGCAACAGTTCCAATGGGGCTTCCATTTTTAAGAATGGTATACCCT
>SKYG01000270.1 GCA_007128045.1 Bacteroidales bacterium
AGACAGGTTGGATCCACTTTTAAGCCGTTCCTCTATACATTGGCTATGCAGGAAGGCGAATTCGGGCCTTGTACCCAGGTTCCTAACACCCCCGTAACGTTCAAACTTTGGGATGGATCATTCTACACCCCTAAAAATTCCAGTGATGACAGGGAGGGAGAAATGGTAACACTAAAATGGGCACTCGCCAACTCCATCAACTATGTCTCAGCATTCCTGATGAAAAGATACTCGCCCCTGGCTGTCATTAAGCTTGTACGACGCATGGGCATTACCAGCCCCATCGACCCGCAACCATCACTTGCATTGGGCACACCCGATATCTCTGTCTATGAAATGGTCGGTGCCATGGCAACATATGCAAATAAAGGCGTGTATATAAAACCCTCTTTTATCACCCATATTGAAGACCAAAACGGCAACCTTATTGAAGCCTTTATCCCTGAGCAGCAAGAGGTAATGAGTGAAG
Organism: Bacteroidales bacterium; assembly: GCA_007128045.1. Lineage (GTDB taxonomy): Bacteria > Bacteroidota > Bacteroidia > Bacteroidales > UBA7960 > SKYG01. The sequence goes on from SKYG01000270.1 coordinate 470, forward strand.
AAACAGCCTATCTGACTTTGGCCCTGATGAAAGGCGTTGTAGAAGATGAAGGCGGCACCGGCCGCCGGTTGCGGTTCAGGTATGGTTTTACCCATCCCATAGCCGGGAAAACAGGCACCACCCAAAACAACTCTGACGGTTGGTTTATGGGCATCACACCAGACCTGGCAGCCGGTGTATGGGTTGGAGCCGAAGACAGGGGCATACGGTTCAGAAGCCTTTCCCTGGGACAGGGTGCCAACACCTCTCTGCCAATATGGGGATTGTTTATGCAAAAAGTATACAGTGACCCAAGCCTAAACATCACCAAAGAAGACTTTGAGAAACCTTCAAGACCCTTGTCTATACAAATCGATTGTGACGTATATGAACAACAGCAAACACCAAGGGACTACTTCCGGCAAGACATCTTCTGACATGGAAAAACAAACAATCGGGCATCTGCTGCTCTCAGGCAAAAGGGGCGTTAGCAATACCCTTATGTGCGCTGTGATCATGATCTCCTTCCTGACAGTACCTCTTTATACCATGGGTCAGGGTCTTGCCATCGGCAATTGGCAGCACCATTTACCCAACAACAGGATTATCGCAATTGTTGAAACACCCACAAGGATCATTGGTGCCACCCCATACGCTTTGATATCCTATAACAAGGAAGACCAAAGCGTTGAAAAAATTGACAAAGTTAGGGGGCTCAGCGATTTCGGGATATCTACATTGGCCTATGCAAGCCAACAGGATATGCTGATCATCGGATATGAAAACGGCAATATCGACATCATCAAAGACAACCATATCATCAATATTCCCGATATCAGGCTGGCATCAGTAATGGGCAGCAAGAAGATCAACAGCATCTTGACCATAAATAATAAAGCCTACCTCGCTTGCGATTTTGGGATTATTGAGCTTGACCTGATCAGCTTTCTTATTATGGATACATTTTATATCGGCACACAGGGATCTCTCGTCAATGTTAACGACCTGATCTTTGATGGCACCCATTTCTATGCAGCCACCAGCCAGGGGCTCATTGCAGCGAACATACAGGCACCTAACCTGGCCGACTTTAATAACTGGCACCGGCAAACCGTTACCGGGCTCCAGAACGAAACTTTTTCACTGGTGCTTCATTATGAAGGCATGATCCTTGCCACCCTTTCCAACCAGCAGGGTGACTTTACCTATGTTCAGGATGGATCAGGGTGGCAGCTGTTTGACCCGTGGAATAATGGGTACTGGCAAAGAAAATATAAGCTGCGGTCATACGGTGGATATTTGATGGTGTGCAACCATGACTACCTGGATATTTTTAATGAAAGCCTCCGGTTATATCGTCGTTTAGATGTACATGCTGATGGTCGCTTCCGACCGATGGATGCACTCTTTGATGATGATCATAACCTGTGGATCGGTGATCGCATCTTTGGCATCATGCGCGAACATTCTGAAAACAACTGGGAGCAGATTCTGCTTCCAGGACCTGGCACAGCCAATGTATTCAGTATCGCGACAGGTGGTAACAAGCTCTGGCTGGCACCAGGAAGCATATCCAGGGGAGGCAGCAGTACCTGGAATTCTGAAGGTGTGTTTATCTATGACCAGCGGAAATGGAGTAACTATAACCGGCTCACCGATCCAGACATGGATAATATGTGGGATCTTATAAGGATCACCCCCGACCCGGCTAATCCTGACAAAGCATATGCCGCAACATGGACCAGCGGCATGTTTGAGATATCCACCACAGGCGTTGAAAAACGCTATGACCACACCAATAGCACCCTCCAAAGACGTTTCGAAATTGACGACTGGACCCGGGTAGGCGGCGTGGCCGTTGACCGGAGAGGGAATGTCTGGGTCACCAACTCACAAGTACAACGCCCGCTCTCCGTAAAAAAAACTGACGGGAAATGGCTTTCCTTCTCCGGGGCCGGACATGATGTCCCTGCAAGCCAGGTTGTGGGTGACATTGTCATCGACAATTCAGATCAAAAATGGGTTATCTTGCATCAGGGCGGAGGCATCTTCTTATTCAAGGAAAACACCCTTGATGCCGACAACGACTTTCAGGCAAGGAGGCTTACCACACAGCACGGCCTGCCAAGTAATGAAATCTATAGCGTAGCTGTTGACCACACTGGATATGTATGGGTTGGTACCGATCAGGGAGTCGGAGTCTTTTACAGCCCCGGACGTGCCTTTATAGAGGAAGCCTTCAACGCACAACTCATCGTGGTTGAACAAGATGGTTTTGGCGCCTACCTGTTTGAGAATGAAACCATCAATGCTATTGAAGTAGATGGTTCCAATAAGAAATGGTTTGGCACCACACGTTCAGGGGCCTTCTTACTCTCTGCCGACGCCAGAGAGACCATCTTTCATTTTAACACCCAAAACAGCCCCCTGCCATCCAACAACATACTGGATATTGCCA
>SKYG01000020.1 GCA_007128045.1 Bacteroidales bacterium
ATTTCTCATTTTCACTATATTTGTTCGTTAAACATTTCGTTTAATAACCTCATCCCTTAGAAGATTTAGCGGTCATATATGGGATGGGGTTTTTGTTACATGTTTTGCGTTTGGAGAGACACGAAACGACAAATACCTTATGCTTACTTGTCAACTCCCCCATGCATGAATCACCTGGTAAGCCATGCAAGAAATGCAAAATAGGATGTCTGGTTTGTAGTACAAAGTTTTTATTCTGACAGCTTACATCAAGCGGGTCATATGTTATAACAGTTTATCTTGTCGAAACAAATTTATATTAAATAGCAAATTACCGCAAGTAAACATAGCCGAAATCCTGCGAACGGTATAAAAAGCATCCCTGCAAGCATATCAAGACGGACAAGTTGAGCCCTGCACCTACGGCCAGGTACCCCCCTCCGCGTGCCTCTGCGAATAACTCTGCGTTCCTCTGCGGTTACCCATCCCTCCGCGTGCCTGCGGTTACCCTCCCCATGTCATGCCGTACAATTGCAAAAATCATGAGATCACGCCCGTGCAAATGAATTTTTTTTCGTATATTTATAAATATATGTAATCAATTTTGCCATGAAATAAGCATGACCACAAATTTGGTTATACATGACCATGTTCATTCATGCGATTCCATCTGACCGAAATATAAAAATTATGAACAGATGAAATACCCATGTCGAAGATCCCGATTGGTCGGGAACAAACGCTTTGACACACAAGAGCATGATTAAAAGATTTCCCCTTTTTTTTGACTTTTCGACATTCAGACATTCAGACATTCAGACATTTAGACAATTTTAAACAGATGAAAAAAGCCATTCTTGCCACCGATCTATCAAAGCCTTCAGACCTGCTGTTTGAGTTCTTACCACAATACAAGACCCTGGGAGTTGAACACATCACCTTGTTGCATGTGCCCAACATCAGCTTCAGTTATATGGAGTACAGCGGGTATTCCATGAGGGTTCATATAGAAGCGCGTTTGATCAACCTGAGAAATAAGCTTCTCGACGCGGGATTCACGGCTGATTATGTGTTTAAAGAGGGTCTTCCTTCACAGGAGATCCTTGATTATGCTTCCTCCCAGCCAGAATCGCTTATAATTATAGCCAGCAAGGGACATGGTTTTGCAAAACGCAACCTGATAGGCAGCACAACGTTAAGGGTCATACAGCAAAGTATTAACCCGGTGCTCATGATCCGGGTACAATGCACAGGTAAGGATGAAGAAGGTGAATACATATGTGACCTGGAGTCCAGAAAGCTGCTAAAGAGTGGTTTACTGCTGACAGACTTTTCAAAAAATGCAGCAAAGGCTTTCGAGTATGCAGAAGAGCACCTGGTGGCGCATTTCAAAAAGATTGGATTGATGCATGTTCAGGATAAGGTCATCATCGAATCACATGACCAGGAAGCCATTGAAAAGTTTAACAAGCAGGACAATGAGCGACTGATCAGGTGTACCATATCGCTACGGAAAAAGACTGATGCAGGGGTGCGCTGTGTATTGACCGAAGGCAACGTGGTGCCAGAGATCATGCGAGAGGTAAAACTCAACCTGGTATCCATGATCGTGTTAGGCACCCATGGCCGCAGTCATTTCTCCGATATGGTTCTGGGAAGTACCGCATTTGCCATCATCCAACTGGTCGACACCAACTGTTTTCTTGTGCCTATGAGGTTGGATTAGGTTCTTCTCGGCACTTGTGACGCATAAGAACCAGCTCAACAACTGCATTTTCCTATAATAAGGTGAAACTGTCGCATGTGGTATAAACAGTATCTCATTGGAGTACGCAGAAAAGCCAGAATCGGTTCCTTCAGTGATAAACCTAACCTTTTTTTACTTTTTCATTTTCAACCTTTTAACAATCACATACCCACCCGCGATTAGACTGTTGAAAAAAATGGGGAAAAAGAAAAATAATTATTATTTTTGACGCCATTGTCAAGAAACTATTTTCAAGATGCAGGCAGAAAACATAGGAGGATACATCAGGCAACTGCGGGAACAGGCAGAAATGCCTTTACGAAAACTTGCTGCATTGCTCGACATTGACCAGAGTACACTTAGCAAGCTGGAAAGAGGCGAACGTCCTGTGAGCAGACAGATGCTTCCCATTGTTGCCAAGACCTTCAATGTGGATGAAAAGGAACTGGTTATCCGTTTTATGAGCAAAAAAGTTGCCTATCAACTGGCTGACGAAAAATATGCAAAAGACATCTTGATTGCAGCAGAGAAAGAGATTAAATATATAATCAAGAAGAACGGTAAAAATTAATGGAATTAAGACTCGAAAACTTAAAATATCAGGAAACAGCCATTCAATCGGTCGTTAAAATTTTTAACGGAACTGATAAAAACAGCTTTGACAATGCTTGTTTTGAAGGTATACGCTCCAATATCTGCAAACTTACAAGTGAACAAATTACAGAGAATATCAAAGGTGTATTCCAGGAAAATGGGATTGACGAAGAAACCGCCAGACTTTCAACGGACAATGACCTAACTATCGAAATGGAGACCGGAACAGGAAAAACGCTCGTTTACATCAAGACAATTTATGAACTCTACAAACATTATGGGTTTACCAAGTTCATCATTTTGGTTCCTTCGGTTGCTATCCGGCAAGGTGTATTAGGTTCATTCCAAACCTTTGAAAAGCAACTGGAAAATATTTACGGATTTACTCCTAAAGCATTTGAGTACGACAGTAAACGACTGAATAAAGTCACCAATTTCATTGAGGAACAGCACCCTCAAGTAATGGTCATGACATTGGCGTCTTTCAATTCGGAAGATAAAATCCTGAACCAGGCACAGCGGGAAGACCTTTTTTCCAATATTCCTTTCATTGAGGCCATTGGAAAAACCAATCCTATCATCATCATGGATGAACCGCAAGAGGGAATGGACACAGAGAACTCCATTAAACAAATCGCAAAACTCACCCCACTGTACAAGTTGCGTTATTCAGCTACGCACAAAGTGACGAAAAACCTTTTGTATCGCCTCACCCCTTACGACAGCTACAAACAAGGGCTGGTCAAGAAAATTGAAGTGTTAACCGTAACGGAAAAGAATGATGAAGCCACCATTAAAATTGAATTAGCAGAAACTCACAACGGTAAAGGTGACCCAAAAGCAAAACTCAGAGCATGGAAGCTGAAAGGTGGAAAGTTTACTTTTGATACCACCAACTGGCTTAAAGTCGGAGACAATCTTGGCAAAAAAACCAGCAATCCAAGTTACTTGAACTACAAAATAACCCGTATCAACAAAAGCCTGAAAACGGGCAAATGGTTTATTGAATTCTCAAATGGCGTAATACTCGAAGAAAAACAGTCTTCCGGCAACCTGAAAAGTATTTGGGCTTTGCAATTAGAATGGCTCATAAACCGACATTTCCTCAAAACACAAAAAATGGCAGAGAAAGGAATAAAGTGTCTTTCTCTCATCTTCATTGACCGTGTAGCGAATTTCATGGGAGAAAATCCGGTTATACGTAACCTATTTATCGAAAAATATAAGCAGGTTTATGTCGAATGGAATGATGGTAAACAACCTTCTGACGAACACGTCCAACAAGTTCAAGGATATTATTTTGCTCAAAAATCAACCGGTGAATATGCTGATTCAGAAGGAGGGCAAAAAGAGCAAAAACGGATTTACGAACTCATTCTAAAAGGAAAAGAAGAACTCCTTCAAACAGACAATCCCGTGCAATTTATTTTTTCGCATTCTGCTTTAGGTGTTGGTTGGGACAATCCGAATGTTTTCAATATCGCGACACTTAATACCGCATATTCGGAAATACGAAAGCGACAGGAAATAGGCAGAGGCTTGCGAATTTGTGTAAATCAGGACGGTCAAAGGATTTACGACCCGATGAGCATTGAGGATGATGAACTTATTAACCAGCTTACTGTAATTCCCAACGAAACTTATGAAACGTTTGTAACCCAATATCAGGAAGAAATCAAAGAAGTTTACGGCACAAGCAAGGCGGGAGCAGGATTAACCCATACACACAAAGGCAAACCACAAAATGAAGTCCGCTTTAAACGAAATCAGAATGAAAACCTGAACAAAGCTTTCAAGCACTTCTGGAACTCATTGGCCAAAAAGACCGACTACCTTGTTTCGTTTAACGAAGAGAACCTGATTGCAAAGTCCGTAGAACAAATTAACCAGATCAACATAGCAGATTATGTGGCAGAAGTAAGCAGCCGCTCCATTGGCGATATTTCAGAAGATGGCATTACCGACAATTTTGGCGGAACTGAAGCTTATGCCCTGAAAGCTCATTTTACACCGCTTGATTTGGTAGAAGAACTTAGCGAAAATACCGGATTAGGTTATCCAACGCTGTATAGAATTGTGGGGGGCATTACCAATCACGAGCATTTTGTAAAAAATCCTCCTCAGTACATCCACCAGGCAGCAGCCATCATAAGAAACATTGAACTGGACGAAATGCTGAGAGGATTGAATTACCATTTGACAGGCGACAATTTACCGTTTTCATTTGATGATTTTGTTCGCAACGTTTCCGAAAAGGCGTATGTGGACACACCCAAGAGAGGTGTATTTGACAAAATGCTTATTGATAGTGATGTGGAACGGGTATTTGCCAAAACCGCTGACCTTGATGATGAAATTATTTGCTTTCTGAAACTCCCCTCCTATTACAAAATCAACACGCCTATTGGCGAATACGAGCCTGATTTCGGACTGGTTATGAAACGCAAAAGCCTGAAAAGCGGAAAGGAAAGTGAGTTTTATTTTGTCATTGAGACGAAAGGAACCAATGACATTACCGACAAAAAGGCACTAACCGAAAGTGAAGTGTACAAAATCAAATGTGCTATGAAGCACTTTGAAGCATTGGGAGTTGAAGTGCACTACAAAGCCCCTGTGAAGGAATATCACTACTTCAAAACAGAGGCGACAAAAACCATTAATGATATAGTTGAAGAAAAAGCATAAGAGCATGGAAAATACCGATAATCCATTAGATAAAGTACAAACGCCTGACCTGAACAAAGAACGGTTGGAAACGCTGAAAAAGCTGTTTCCTGACCTATTTACCAATGAAGGGGAGTTGAACATTAACGAACTCAAAAAAGTCGTTGACCCGCAAAGCGTAGGCGAAACCGAACGGTATGAGTTCCGCTGGTTTGGCAAAAGTGCCGCCAAACGAAATGCTTTCTCTCCCAGCAATGCTACACTGGTTTATGATGAAAACCGGAGCGTAAATCCTGTTGAAAGCGAAAACCTGATTATCGAAGGGGAAAACCTTGAAGTGTTGAAACTGCTTACTTTTTCATACAGAGAAAAGGTCAAGTGCATTTATATTGACCCCCCTTACAATACCGGAAAAGACTTTGTCTATTCAGATAACTATTCACAAGATAGAAGACCATACTGGGAGCAAACGGAGGTAACTGAAGAAGGGTTAAAGATTGACACAAATGCCGATACAAATGGACGTCATCACAGTAATTGGCTCAATATGCTGTACAGCAGAATTTTACTATCTAGACATCTGCTACGGGAGGATGGAATTATCCTTATTTCAATTGATGACAATGAAGTCCATCACCTAAGAAAGATATGTGATGAGGTATTTGGGGAAGAAAATTTTGTTGGAATTTTTTGCTGGAAAAACAAATACGGTGCTGGCGCCAAAACGAAGGGGTTCATTGAAGTTCACGAATACATACTTTGCTATTCGAAAGAACCTTTGCAAAATATTGAAGCAAAGCTGACAGTAGAACAAATCAAAGAATTCGATAAGAAGAAGGACGATAAATATCCAACAAGAGGTGGTTATATAACTCAGCCTTTAATGACCAAAAGTATGGACGATAGAGACAACTTAAAATATACTATCGAACATGATGGAGATGTAATTACACCCAGAAAACAATGGGTTTGGGAAAAGGAAAGGTTGCTTAAAGCGATAGAGAACGGTGAAGTTGTATTTAAAAAGAAAAAGAATGGTGAGTACAGTGTGAGAAACAAGGTTTATCTAAAAGACGAAAATGGGAATGTCCGTAAAGGGAAACCTATAACGGTATTAAATGGACCGTTTAATCAAGAAGGCACAAAAGAGGTCGAAGAACTCATAGGAGATGGAATATTTAGTTTTCCTAAACCAACAGCCTTACTTGACTACTTACTTTCATTTTCAGTAAATGAAAAAGAAGACGAAGAAGGTTACTACCTGGACTTTTACGCAGGATCTGGAACAGTTGGGCATTCTATCCTTAACCTTAATGCAGAAAGTGGTAATCGAAAATTTATCTTGGTTCAAATTCCAGAAGCCACAGATAAAAAAAGTTCAGCCTACAAAGCCGGATACAAAAAAATCAGCGACATCACCATAGAACGCAACAAGCGGGTAATTGAAAAAATCATTGAAGAAAAGAAAAACCAACAGCCCGATTTATTTACCAACGACAACAAAGAAGATTCACTGAAAGGCTTGGGCTTTAAAGTGTTTAAGCTCGTAAAATCCAACTTCCCAAGAGTGGAGTTTGCCCCTGACCCGGAAAAAACCACCAAAGAAAATATTGAACTGCTCAAAAAGTACATCCGGGACAAAGAAGCACAGCTGGTTACAGCATTCAACCGTGAAGAACTCATGACGGAAATCCTGCTGAAAAACAGTTTCATGCTCAACTATACACTAAACAAGCAGGAGGAATTCAAGAAAAATGAGATCTTCCATGCCACAGACGGAGAAAAGGAAACCTTAATATGCTTGGACGTGAGCATTGGCATGGAAACCGTAGAGCATTTCAAAAAATACAATGAGCAAAAATTCATTTGTCTTGAACGTGCTTTGGACACCACTAAAAAGTGGAACCTGAAACACTATCTGGGCGATAAGTTTAATGCGTTTTAATCATTGAATATGGTAACAAATAAAGCCAGACCAGCGACGATTTGAAATAGCTGTTATGTCCTTCCGTCTCACTTCAACGATCTTTTACTACCTTTGCACTCTGAATAAAAAAACAGGATCAGATGCTTAGAACACACACCTGCGGAGAGCTCCGCATCGAAGATATTGGAAAAGAAGTGATACTCTGTGGATGGGTACAAAAATCCCGCGATCTGGGTGGCATGACCTTCATAGACCTGCGCGACCGTTACGGGCTGACGCAACTGGCATTCAATATGGAGACCAACCCGGGTTTATGTAAAGAAGCCCGAGGGCTGGGACGTGAGTATGTGCTGCAAGTAACAGGCGCCGTGACCGAACGAAGCAGCAAGAATCCAAAGATGCCTACAGGCGATATAGAGATCATCGTATCGGAGATCACCATACTGAACAAGGCACAAACCCCTCCCTTTACCATCGAAGAACATACCGACGGCGGTGATGAGCTACGCATGAAATACCGCTACCTCGACATCCGCCGCGAACAGGTGCGAAACAACCTGGAGCTCCGCCATCGCATGGCTATCGAGACACGCAACTACCTGAATGGGATGCAATTCCTGGAAGTTGAAACACCTGTCCTGATAAAATCCACGCCGGAAGGTGCCCGCGACTTTCTGGTGCCATCACGGGTACACCCCGGTCAGTTTTATGCTTTGCCACAATCTCCGCAAACATTCAAGCAGTTGCTGATGGTGGCCGGCATAGACCGCTACTTTCAGATCGTAAAGTGCTTTCGCGATGAAGATCTCCGGGCCGACCGGCAGCCGGAATTCACCCAGATCGATTGTGAGATGTCGTTTGTTACCCGTGACGATGTGTTGGAAACATTTGAAGGACTTGCCCGGCACCTGTTTAAAACGGTAAAGGGCATCGACGATATCCAATTTGAGAGAGTCTCTTATAGTGATGCCATGACATACTACGGCAGCGACAAGCCAGACACACGCTTCGGCATGCGTTTCGTGGAGCTCAATGATGTTGCCAAAGGCAGCGGGTTCCCAGTCTTCGACAGTGCTGAACTTGTGGTGGGTATCAGGGCCGAAGGATGTGCCTCGTACACCCGAAAACAAATCGACGAGCTCACTGACTGGGTTCGCCGCCCGCAAATAGGCGCCAAAGGACTGGTGTACGCACGTATAAACGACGATGGCAGCATCAAGTCTTCTGTCGACAAGTTTTACGACCAACAGCAACTCCAACAATGGTGCGATGCCATGAAAGCCAGTCCCGGAGACCTGTTGCTTATTCTTGCCGGCGACACCAATGCGACCCGGAAAGCACTCGGAGAATTACGTCTTGAGATGGGAAACAGGCTCGGATTACGCCGTTCGGATGTCTTTTCATGCCTTTGGGTGGTAGACTTCCCACTGCTGGAGTGGGATGAAGAATCCCGGCGCTTTTATGCCATGCACCATCCCTTCACCTCACCCCTCTCTGAAGACCTTTCACTATTAGATACAGACCCTGGAAGTGTGCGTGCCAATGCATACGATTTGGTGATTAACGGGGTGGAAATTGGAGGTGGTTCTATCCGTATATTTGACAGGCAGCTGCAAGAAAAAATGTTTCATGTGCTTGGCTTTACGCCCGAAGAAGCAACAAATCAATTTGGATTTTTGTTGGATGCCTTCCAGTATGGAGCACCGCCGCATGGCGGGGTAGCCTTCGGCTTCGACCGCTGGTGTGCCCTGTTCGGAGGATCAGACTCCATACGTGACTATATCGCCTTCCCAAAAAACAACGCGGCACGCGATGTGATGATCGACAGCCCCTCTGCCGTCGACAACCAGCAACTGGCTGACCTGGGCCTGGCACTGCACAAACAGCATCATCCGTAGTAAACAAATTTTTTAACAAATCAACATGGACAGGCCAAGTCCTGTCCCTACATAAGGTTTTCCCAACAATTCAACAACTCAACTTCCCGAGTGATTTCAATCAGCAACATATCTGTCCAGTTCTCAGGCAACTATTTATTCGAGGATGTTTCCTTCATCATCAACCGGAGGGATCGTATCGGTCTGGTTGGCAAGAACGGTGCTGGCAAGACCACCCTGATGAAAGTAATTACCGGGCAGATGGCACCGGAGAAGGGTACTATTTCTATTCCTTCCGGGGCAAAGGTGGGATACCTTCCCCAGGAGATGAAGTTGCGCAGTAAGCAGTCTGTGATTGAGGAGGCCCTGCACGCATTCGATGAAGTACAGAATCTTGAAAAACAGATACATAAGCTTACCAGTGAGATTACCAGTCGTACAGATTACGAGTCTGATGAATACCACGAAATAACCCAGCAGCTGGCCGACGGAACGGAACGCCTTGCCATGCTTGACGGAGCCACACGAGAGGCCCGTGCAGAAAAGGTGTTGTTAGGCCTTGGTTTTCTGCGGAGTGATCTGCTACGGCCCATGGCGGAGTTTAGCGGCGGTTGGCAGATGCGAGTGGAGCTGGCAAAAATCCTGCTTAAAAGTCCCGAACTATTGCTACTCGATGAGCCTACAAACCACCTCGACATAGAATCCATCCAGTGGCTGGAACAGTTCCTAACAGAGTACCCGGGGGCTGTCATGTTAATATCGCACGACAGGGCGTTTTTGGATACCATTACCGAACGAACCATAGAAATATCTATGGGCAAAATATATGACTACAAGGTTTGTTATTCTGATTATGAACTGCTACGAGAAGAACGGCTGGAGCAAGAAATGGCCGCCTATAGCACCCAGCAACGAGAAATTGCCCAGGTAGAACGGTTTATCACACGTTTTCGCGCCAAAAACACCAAAGCAAAACAGGTGAAGTCAAAAATCAAGATGCTGGAAAAGATGGAGAAGGTGGAAGTAGATGCACTGGATACCAGCAGCATTCATTTCAGGTTTCCGGAGCCCCCTCCCTCCGGGAAAGTGGTACTCGAAGCAAATCATGTATCAAAGAGTTATGGGTCACATGAAGTATTGAAAGACCTGAGCTTTATGGTGGCCAGGGGTGAACGCATCGCCTTTGTGGGACGTAACGGTGAGGGCAAAACCACCCTGTCGAGGATCATCATCGGCGACCTGGATCACCAGGGAAAGTTGATACCGGGTCACCAGGTAAAAATCGGGTACTATGCACAAAACCAGTCGGAATACCTCGACCCGGAAAAGACTGTATTTGAAACAATGGATGATGCTGCCCGGGGAGAAATCCGCAAGCAGACCAGAAACATTTTGGGAGGATTCATGTTTGGTGGTGAAGACATAGACAAGAAGGTCAAAGTGTTGTCGGGTGGAGAAAAGTCACGCCTGGCCATAGCACGCTTACTGTTGGAACCTGTCAATCTGCTGGTACTTGATGAACCTACAAACCACCTCGACATGCGCTCTAAGGACATCCTGAAAAGTGCCTTGCTGCAATATGGAGGTACCATGATCGTGGTATCTCACGACCGGGATTTTCTTCAGGGGCTGACCAATAAAGTATATGAGTTCAGACAAAAAAGGATCAGGGAGTTTATCGGAGACATCTATGACTTCATTGATGCCCGCAGAATAGATTCCCTGGCACAACTAGAGATAAAAGATAAACATTCTGGTAAAAGCAGTTCCGGCTACAATAGCGATTCAGATTCTGAAAACAAAATATCCTGGGAGCAGAAGAAGCAGTATGAGCGTGAATTGCGAAAGATTGAGAACAAGATCAGCAAGGTGGAAACGGAGATGGAGCGTCTCGAAAAAGAGATCAGCAGACTAGAAGCCATTATTGCCAACCCCACTCTCGATCTTAAGGGAATAGAAACGGGTACCATATACGCATCCTACGAAAAGGCAAAAAAAGACCTGACAAAACAGGAATCACTCTGGGAGGAAGCACATGTAGAATTGGAGCAGCTTGCCGCAAAACAGTGACCTTTTTTTGTCGATGGGCGAAAGGTTTTTCGCCCCTACGAATATATCTTTTGACCTTCGACCTTTGACCTTCGACTTTTGACCCTCAATTAATAAACTCTTCAACTCCTACACTCTTTTTATATCACGTCCAGTTCATTGCCTACCTTAATAAATGCGGCGATTGCCTTGTCGAGGTGG
>SKYG01000286.1 GCA_007128045.1 Bacteroidales bacterium
GCGTAATACTCTGCCCGGTCTTCAAAAGCCAGTTTCTTTGCTTCAATGAAGAGATGGATATACTCGGCGCTATAAAGATCCATAGCTCCTATGTCATATCCTTCAAGTATGTTTAATATTTGTAGTACGGCAATCCCCTGGCCGTTAGGAGGCAGTTGCCAGATATCATATCCACGGTAATTGGTTGAAACTGGTTCAACCCATTCACTTATATGGCTTGCCATGTCTTCATAACTGAGAAACCCTCCTTGTTCTTTTACGTAGCTTTCGATGGCACGTGCTATGTCGCCCTGGTAAAATGCTTCCCGCCCTCCCTGGGCAATGGTCTCGTAAGTGTTCGCCAGATCAGGATTACGGAAAATATCTCCTTTTTCCGGCATGTTCCCATCAGGCATATACGTTTGCATAAAATTGGGATAGGCTTTTAGAATAGGCGCTGAACGCTGCAAATAATACGCGATCAGTTCTGTAACCGGATGTCCTGCACGTGCGTAATGAATAGCCGGTTCTAGAATGGCCTCCATCGACAGTTTGCCAAAACGTTCATGCAATTCAAACCACCCGTCGACTGTGCCGGGTACACTGACTGACAAAGGTCCTCTTTGTGGGATGCTTGTGTAGCCGTTTTCAGTAAAGTAATTGATGGACAGGCTTTTTGGTGACCTGCCACTGGCATTGAGCCCATGAAGACGTTTGCTCTCAGCATCCCAGACGATGGCAAACAAATCACCTCCAATACCGCATCCTGTTGGCTCCATCAGCCCTAATGCTGCGTTGGCTGCGATAGCCGCATCAACAGCACTTCCTCCCATCTTTAAAATGTCTATGGCAACCTGAGTAGCCAATGGATGACTCGTAGCTGCCATGCCATTTTGTGCAATCACCTCTGATCGTGTGGCAAAATTCATCCCGGTAATGCGATCCTGAGGATATGCAACCTGCAGCATCATGAAGATCAACGCGCTTGTATAAAATAAATGCTTCATAATATTATTGTTTTGGGTGTCAGTTGCAATGTGTTGGTTGCCGGGCTACGGGATTACAGAGTTCAATAGCACCCTGTTATCTCGAACGAAGTGAGAGACCCCCTACAGACCGAAGACTGACAGGATACCAGGTTTTCAGTCTTTTTCTCAGCGCTAATTGCTCAGCGCTTTGTTGCGTCTGCAGACTCCTGCCTGTTAAATACGTACTGCAAAATATTTGCGCCCATTTGAAGGGCTTTTAACCTGACTTCTTCGGGATTTCCGTGAACCGCCTGGTCTTCCCAGCCATTTCCAAGGTCAGACTCATATGAATAAAACAGAACCAGTCTTCCTTCGTGAAGGATACCAAACCCTTGTGGGGGTTTACCGTCGTGCTCATGAACCTTGGGAAGGCCATTGGGAAAAGAAAAGCTTTGATGATAAACGGGATGATTAAAGGGCAATTCGATCAGTTCATACTCAGGGAATATTTTTGGTAACTCCCTCCTGAAGTACTGGTTGAGTCCATAGTTATCATCAACGTGTAAAAATCCTCCGGCCAGGAGGTAATTACGTATATTCTCAGCTTCCTGCGGAGAGAAAATCACATTCCCGTGCCCTGTCATATATATGTATGGATAGTTAAACAGTTGTGTGCTCCCTGCTTCAACAGTAGCTATTTGCCGGCTGATCGTGGTGCCAATATGTTGATTTGCAAATACTACCAAATTAGGCAATGCGGTAGGGTTCGAATACCAATCACCTCCACCACGATATTTCAATGTGGCAATCTGCAGGTGCTGAGCGTTCAGCATTCCAGAGACAAGAATCAGGATCAAGGTTATTGTGAGATGTAGTTTCTTCATGTGGTTAATATTAGTTATCGCGATACGAGTTGCGTGTTTAGAGTTTTTCCTGTAGGGGCGACCCTTGTGGTCGCCTGTTACCGGGTTAAAAAGGCTAACCGCTAAGGTCGCAGAGTTATTCACAAAGTTACGCAAAGATTTTTCGACCTTCAGACTTTCGACCTTCGACCTTCGACAATTATCTTAATAACCATTCAGCATATTAAATGAAACACAAACTGCCAGTGCTGCTGTTTCGGTTCTGAGGCGATAATTGCCCAGGCTTATTGGTTGAAACCCTATGGTAATTGCCTGTTCGATTTCCTGATGTGAAAAATCCCCTTCAGGTCCGATAAGAACCACGGCATTCCCGCCTTTGTTATACACTTCTTGAAACTGTTTTTTATTGCCATCTGAGCAATGTGCGATCAATTTCTGCGAACGTTGCCCTATCTTAAAAAAGGTATTCAACGGAATTGCCGGGTTAAGCGTTGGAAGCCATGCCCTTAATGACTGTTTCATAGCCGAAGCTATCACCTTTTCCGATCGTGCGGCTTTAACAATAGTCCTTTCACTGTGGTCACATATCACCGGCGTAATCTCATCGATACCGCATTCCGTGGCTTTTTCCAGAAACCATTCAAAACGGTCAATGTTTTTTGTTGGTGCGACAGCCAGGTGCAGACGGCCACTGCGAGGATTTGGAATGGTTCGCTTTTCGTTAATGCGCAATATGCATGATTTTGGGTTGGGGTCGGCTATTTCTGCTTTATACCAGCCGCCCATGCCATCTGTTAAAAACACCTCATCACCTGCACGTAGCCTCATAACTTTAACACAATGCCGGGATTCCTCATGATCGAGCGTAAAATAATCTGTGTCAATTACCGGCGAATAAAATAAATGCATGATATTGGTATTGATCAATAATGAAGATTTGCCATCATACAAGCGAGTTTAACAGCAACCAACAAATATACAAAATTACCTGGCAACCCGGGAAAGAGCGCTGAGCAAATAGCGCTGAGAAAACCACAACCCGGTAACCTGGTAACCCTAAATCTGCAGGGGATCTCTCGCTTCGCTCGAGAAGACAGGGTGCTATGAAACTCACAACCCGGCAACCAAAAACAAAGCGCTGAGCAATGAGCAATTAGCACTGAGAAACCCGCAGCTCCCAACTCAATCCAGGAACTCCTTCTTCACCAGGGGGAAGTTTTTATCAGACCAGATCATTATAATGGCTCCGATCAGCAGGCTCATCATGGTAATGCCAAAGGCAGCTGTGAATCCCCATAGCTGGTAAAAGAGCACCCCTAATAGAGGTGCAAAAAGCGATCTGAGAGCAGTCATTCCCAGGTGAATTGATTGGTATGTTCCCGCTTCAGAGGGAGCACAGAAATAGGCTGAGCCGATGCTCCAGAGCAAAGCCATAGTTGCTGCAAAAACACTATGGAAGAGTATATATGGGATCATCATAAAGTAGAGTTTGATGCCCCAGAATTCAACATGCCCAGATATGTAATTGGTTAATAGCAGTGAAAATATGTATAGGAACATCGATATAAATGAGATGGCAGCAAACCGCCTTGGATCTATTCGTCCGATTACCTTCCCAAAAAATGGAATCATCAGGATTGACAATAAACTATATGCATTTCGGTAAAACGCCACACTTGAATAACTCAACCCGAGACCAAACTCAAAAAAAAGGATGATCACGGTGTAGGAACCCATGAAGCCGAATCCATAAAACATGAACCCTGTTTGAAAATGCCTGTATGGGATGTTTTTTGCAAGAATATCTGACATTTCCCGGATAGATCGTTTCATCCCCTGCCATATGGTTTGTATGGGCAATTCCTTTGTTTTTTCTTCAAATGGGATGTATGCCAACAAAAATATAGAAACCACGCCTAAAACAGCTGCCACAGGAAAGATATATACGAATGCAAAATTGTTTATGTCAAGTATCCAGCCATAAAAAAAAGTGGTAACCATCATTACAATGCTCTTCAAAGTAGTTGAATAGCTGTACAAACGGCCAAAATGATCATGGGTATACGTATTTTTCAGGAGCAGGTTTATACTTGGAAACACAATAGGGTTGGCCAGATAGTAGATGAGAAATATTCCAAGAAAAATAAGGTGATAGATGGATGTTCCTGTAAGTACCTCCTGGCTTCTGGGAAAGAAAAAAAGCAACAGCAAAGGCAATCTGGTATAAATCGCTGTTCTCCTCAATAATCTTTTCTTATCCCTGATCCGTTTGAGAAATTCATTAAAAAAAATGAGCAGGATAAATACAACGGTGGCAAACTGAAATAACAAGCTGGCCTGGTATCCCGATCCAAGAAGTGACTTTACAAATACGAACTCATTCAATGCAATAATTCCGGCCAGTATCCCTTCAATAAATGAATAGGACATGTGTAATGAAAAGGTTTTTTTCTCAGTAGGTGTGAGGTGTTTCAGTTTGATCATTCCCTATGTGACATATAGAATTGGCTTTCGGGTGCAAAAGTAGCTATTATGATATTAAGAAATGTGTAACAGGGATGATTAAGAATTGTTTGCCGGAAGGAATAGCCGAGGTCAATTCATAAAGCCTACAACGATGCCAATGCTTAACACATTACCTGAGAGATCAGTTCCCCCTTTATTTCTGTATCCTACCACATGGTATTTGCTTTGTATTCCGAAAAATCCAAAATCACCCGTTTTTATCCGGAGTTCCACTCCCATGTTCAGGTTTGGGGTTCCCAATATCTTTGATAGCCCATACGTTTCCTGTTCGTCAGGGGTAAATGCATCAAACCCTTCAAAGCCCAACCCAATGGTAGTGATCAGTGCAGCATCATGTGTTTTTATCAGCTCAAACCCTGCATCTACACCGCCATGAACGCTAAGGAAATAATTGCTGGAATACAGGGCATTATCAACCACCACATAATATTCTTCCGGGGTATTTATAAAACCGAAAGTGAGGTTGAAGTTCAGAACGCCCCGGTTCCTGGTATACCCTGAAAAAAGACCTATTTGCGCATGGTTGCCGAGCACACTAAGATTGCCATTAGGTCTCCATATGCCAAGATACCCACCAATATGCCGACGTTTTGCTGTTACTTCTTTCTGTCTGACATCCTCAATTTGCTGTTGCTGTATGCGATATATTGAATCCAGCCTTGACCCTTCCAAATCACCATCCTGCAATCGCTTATATGCTGCGTCAAAATCATGCGAATAAAATTCAAGAAAAAATGATTCTATAGGGCTTAAGTCTGTATACCGTAGCAAGAAAGCTGCCAGATTGCTGGAGAATTCATTATATTTTGGATGGATGGGGATGTACTCATTCAGAAAGTAATCCAAATAATAGGGTTGATTATCATTATTGGTGACCATCTCCTGGTAGTCCAGTAACAGACTTATGATGTTATCAGGATACCACTGGTCCGAAAATGTATTTGATTCTATTTGGTATATGATACGGAACCTCACCATGGGCTCAGGAGCACCGCATGTTTCCTGCCAGAATAGTAGCATGGAAAGTAGCGTGTCGGGTTGATTGTCGCGATGATGAACGGGTATCAGACTTGTTAATGAAAAAGCAATATCACGGCAAGTGAAACCCTCTTTCTCCAGAATGGTCTCAACGTTAATTTGTTGAGCTTCTGTTTTGAAGGAGCTTGGTAGGATCATCATACACAATAAAACGAACTTTGCAATTCGTCCTTTATTAGGCAAGCTGTTAAATTTAGTTGTGGTTACATTTGTCATTAGCCTTTGACTATTCACTCTCTCAACAATTGATGGGATAAACCGTATTGCCCTGGATAAAACCGAGCCATAGATGATACTCATTGCCTCAAACCCATATTTAATGGATGCGAGAAACCTCACATTGTTTGCTTGGCTCAGGTTTTGTGCAAATTTACATATTCCTCATTGCCAATGGTGTTTTTTGAAGGGATTAATTGTAAAAAATTACGAACTTTGTTGCTTAATATTTACATGTATGCATATATTCGGGCCTGGTATGAGAATAGTGTGTTTTCTGTTGGTGTCGTTTGCCTTGATGTCATGTGCTCAGCGGGACAATGAGCAGACTTTGCTTTCAGGTATGTTTGAGAATTCAGATGAGACAACAATTGAGTTTACCTATTTCAGGGAATACCTCAATAATGACCGGGTCGTGATTGGCCTCGAGCCAGGCGATGACAACGTCTTTTCTCTATCCATACATTTGGACAAGCCTCTCTCGGGATGGCTGCGTGTGGGACGGACTGAAACACCAGTTTATCTTGAACCGGGCAACAAGCTTACTGCTAAAGGAGATGTTAGGAATCTGATGGAGACACTGAATTATAGTGGGGCAGGTAGTGATCATAACAATTTTCTCGTAGCCTATCAAAACATTATCGGGGCAACAGTTGGCGGGAATTATGTTTCATCATTGGCTGGCAGCCTAGAACCGGATCAATTTGTAACACTTACAGATAGTGTTGCAGACATCCAGATGCAGTTTGTGGAGAACTGGCAACAAGAGAAATCATTCTCGCCAGAGTTTAATGTTGCCGTCAAAACACGCATCCTATATGAAAGGTATACACTGCTCTTGAAGTACCCTGCAATCTATCAACATGCCAATCAATTGGAGGTTCCTCCGGAATTAACAGAGTCATATTATACTTTCTTGCAGGATGACAAGCTGTTTGATGACTCAAGGCTTGAAAATTTGACATATACCGGGTTCTTGCTTGCCTATGTGGATCATGTTCAAAGAATGGAAGGCCAGTCAAAAGATGATCATTCATTGAATCAGCAGATCTATTGGACAGCCCAAGAGGCTTTGGAAGGACGCTCCCGTGATTTTGTACAGGCACTTATGGTAGGACGGGAGCTTAGCTATGGCATAATGGATGAAGCTCAGGGTCTGTTTGAACAATACATATCAGGCACTGCCAGTAATGATTATAAAGATCGTGTTATTGCAATATATGAAAAAATGGAACAGTTAACAAAAGGCAACCCAGCTCCACAATTTACCATGACAGATATTCATGGAAAGGATATTTCATTGAGTGACTTCCATGGAAAGGTAGTGATGATGGATTTCTGGGCCAGCTGGTGCGGGCCATGTATGCGCGAAATGCCACATATGAAAGCCATCAAACAAGAAATGGCAGGTCATCAGGATCTGGTTTTTGTGTATGTTTCCATTGACACAGATGTGGATGCATGGAAAAATACCGTTGAACGTGTCGAAATCGAGGGGATTCATTTTAACACACCCGGACGAGAACGCGGAGTGCCTGCACTGTATAATGTGAAATGGATCCCGACTTTTTACGTTATTGGCCGTGATGGAAAGATATTTGACAACCGGCCACCCATGCCCAGCAGCGGTCAACTGCAGGATTTGTTATTAGATGCACTTGGTACGGATAGTTAAGTCGAAGGTCAAAGGTCGAAGGTCAAAGGTTGACTTTCGACTTTCGACTTTCGACTTTCGACTTTTGACAAATTTTAAACATATGAAAAAAACCTGGATATTATTATTAATTACTGGCTTGTTTGCCTGCAGTGGCCCATCTGACGATATGGTTGAGATTCGTGGCATTGTTAATAATCCTACTGATACGGAGGTAGAGGTATTCTATTATAAGGACTATATGACCAATGAACCAAAAAGTGTAACGGTTGGCCTTGGGCGGAGAAATTCTTTTAAAGCCCAGCTACCCATGAGCGAAGGGCAGTTCATATATGTTCGTGTTCCAGGACGTACGGTTTCATTGTATGCATTACCCGGAGCGTCAGTGCATGTTGAGTTTGATGCCCAGGATCCTGAATTCCAGCCAGTAGTTAAAGGGAAATTATCTTACGAAAGCCAATTTATGGTAGCCTTTGTTCAGCAGATTGAAAGGAATTTTGGTCAGGGACTGATCATTAACAGAATCCCTGAAATGAATACCCGGGAATTTGTTAATTATATGGACTCGATACAGGATATCAAACTGGAATTTATGGCTGATTTTCAGAAGCTGTCGTCGTTAGATGAACAGTTTGTCAGCATCATGAAGGCAAATACTACCTATGACCGGATTTCCATGTTGCTGAGGTATCCAATGTATAAGACTTATTTCAGCAACCTGGAAGAGCCAATTGATGTGGGCGAGGGTTATTATGACTTTCTGGATGCTCCTGGTCTTTTTGATGATTCACATCTGAGATCGCGGTCTTATCTGGGCTTTCTAAATGCATATATTGACTATCTGATGATAGAGAATCCTTATGCAGGCGATGAAACGAAAACATACTTTCAGATACAATATGAGTTTGGCAGGGATTTCCTTAAGGGTGGAAGCCGTGAGTTCATGCTCTCACAGATTGTGATCTCATCGTTAAATTTTGAGGATTTTGAACTTGCAGAGGCTATGTATGATGATTATTTAGAGATAGTTGAAGATGGTGACATGAAAGATATCGTTAAGAGGGAATATGAAGCCATCCTGGCGCTGACACCTGGCAATATGGCACCTGATTTTACCCTGACAGACATTCATGGCGATACAGTATCTATGAGGGATTTTCGCGGGCAGGTGGTATACCTGGACTTCTGGGCCAGCTGGTGTGGCCCATGTATGCGTGAGATGCCGCATGCCAGAGAGCTGAAGAGAAAGCTTGCCACACAACATGATTTGGTGTTTCTGTATATTTCTATCGACACCGAAGAGACAGATTGGAGAAGAACCGTTACAGAGCAGGATATACAGGGAATCCATTTAAACATTCCAGGAACAGATCATCATGTAGCCACGCTCTATAATATAAAAGGTGTACCAACCTTTTTTATCATTGGCAGAGACGGCAGAATTATTGATAACAGAGCTCCCCGGCCAAGCAACCCTGATATACTTCCTACGTTGATGGTTGCACTGTTGGAATAAATTGTTAAAGCCGGCTTACCGTGTCGAGGTCATAAATTGACGTCGAAAATTCCTTTTGTGAACATTTATCCTATAAAAAAGAACATATCTAAATCTGTTTTAGATACAGAAGTGATATGTTTGTACTGCTAATTTTTGCAAAACATATTATGAACGATAACCTGCAATAAAATGAACATCAAAACTGCATTTGTGACCGGAACAGCAATGATGGCCGGCATGTTTTCCTGCACTTCCAGTAAAGAATCAGAGAAGCAACCCAATATAATATTGATCATGTCTGACGACATGGGATACTCTGACCTGGGTTGTTATGGCGGAGAAATCAATACCCCTGCATTGGATAGGCTTGCTGAGAATGGCATACGCTTTACCCAGTTTTATAATTCTGCCAGGTGCTGTCCAACCCGTGCATCACTGATGACTGGCCTGCATCCTCACCAGACCGGGATAGGTCATATGACAAACCCCCCTGGGAATCCTATTCGCTATGACTATGGCTTTCCAGAGTACCAGGGACATCTTAACAATGAATGCGTAACACTGGCTCAGGTACTGAAAGAGGCTGGCTATGCCACTTTGATGACAGGTAAGTGGCATCTGGGAATGCAATTTGAGAACTGGCCATTACAAAGAGGGTTTGACAAGTTCTATGGCCTGGTTCCGGGTGCCAGCAATTTCTTTAAACCAGTTCATCCAAGAGGCATTACATATATGAACGATACCATCACCATAACGGATGAGGATTACTATACTACGGATGCCTTTACGGAATATGCCATCCGGTTTATTGATGAGTCAATACAAGAGGATAAGAACAGACCGTTTTTCCTGTACCTGTCTTATACTGCGCCACACTGGCCCATACAGGCTCCTGCTGAAGATATCGCGAAATACCGCGGGAAGTATATGGATGGATGGGGTGCGCTGCGGGAAGAAAGGTATGCCAGAATGATAGATATGGGGTTGATAGACCCCTCCTGGCCGCTCACCAATCAGGATGCCAGAAACTGGGACTCCCTGAGTGATGAACAAAAGGATGAGTCTGACTTCAGAATGGCCATATATGCTGCCATGGTTGACCGTATGGATCAGAATATTGGTAACCTGGTGAATTTTCTTGAAGCCAATGATGAACTCGACAATACCATCATCATATTCCTGAATGATAACGGAGCTTGTGCCGAGTTTAACGAATTGGGCAGTGGCCCGGCTTCGCAACTTGGTACCAAGGAAGGGTATATATTGTCTTATGGAAGGGCCTGGGCCAACGCCTCCAACACGCCGTACAGGGAATATAAGCACTGGACACACGAAGGCGGTATAGGCACTCCGTTTATTGTGCATTGGCCAAAAGGGATTCCTGCCAGGAACAATGGATCCATTACTGAGCAGTATGGATACCTGCCCGACCTGATGGCAACATTTATTGATGTGTCGGGAGCAGTTTATCCTGAGCAATTCAATGGAAATGCCATTACCCCCTTACAGGGCCAAAGTTTTGTGCATGTTTTGAAGGGCGATGATAAGCCCATCCATAATGGCCCCATCTTCTTTGAACACGAAGGTAATAAGGCCATGAGAGACGGGAAATACAAACTGGTATCATTATGGAAAGAGGAAAATGAATACGACTGGGAATTGTACGATATGGAGACAGACCGTACAGAGATGAACAACCTGGCAGAAACCATGCCCGAATTGCTCGAAGATATGAAGAGCCAATGGATGGCCTGGGCCGAATCCATCAATGTCAGAACCTGGACAGAGATTGAAGAGATAATGAGTAGAAGGTAGACCGGTGGCTGATTACGAGTGCTGTTGGTTTATGGCTTATGGTTTAAGGTTTAAGGTTTATGGTTAACAAAAGGATCATGAGATAAGCATGTGCACATTCGTTCACACATAGGAGAATGTTCATACATGCGGTTCCCCCGATGAATCGGGGCAAGCTATGTGACCGAAATATAAAAATTATGAGCACATGAAATACCCATGACAAACGCATTGACACACAGACGCATGATTGTTTTTCATGGGGGTCAAAGGTCGAAGGTCGAAGGTCAAAGGGAAAAAAATAAACAGATGAAATACCCATGACAAACGGTTTGACACACAGACGCATGGTTATATTTCATGGGGTCAAAAGTCGAAGGTCGAAGGTCAAAGGGA
>SKYG01000355.1 GCA_007128045.1 Bacteroidales bacterium
TTAAAAAGTTAAGGTGTTGAGGAGTTGAGGAGTTGAGAAAAAACATTTGCCTTGAAAATGCATCATATTATGGGCAATAAAGATATAAAAAGATGATGAATTGTATTATTTTTGGGATTCAATTGCTACAAAAATTATTATTTAACAAAACCGAACGATGAAAACCAAAACCTTTTTTCAGATTGCCATACTTTTTGTTGCCGTTTTAGCACTAAATGCCTGCCAGCAAAAACCATCAGACAGGGAAATAACGCCCCGGTTTAGCCACCATGTGTTTTTCTGGTTAAACAATCCCGATGATCCAAGCGACAGGGCGGCATTTGAGAAAGGCATCGCCGAACTGCTCGAAATACCGGAAATCAAAGCCTATCACTTCGGAACGCCTGCACATACCGGTGAACGGGGCGTGGTCGATGCATCCTATACTTATTCCTTTTTGGTATTCTATGACGATGAAGCGGGTCACGATATATATCAGGACCACCCGCTACACCTGAAGTTTATTGATGATTGCAAACACCTATGGAGTAAAGTATTGGTTTATGATTCCGTTACCAAATAAACAGACTTGATTTGTTAGGGTGTGTATGCTTCTGCTATGTATAGTGCTAAGGACCCAAATATGGATCAACAAAGCAAATACCAGCATCAGCAACCGTTTATCGAATTTCCCGGGCTTTGCTATTTATTACATGAGAATTAATTGGTAAATTGCAGCAATTATTTTTTAAACATTGCCGCCATGCTACTAAAGATCATTAATGTTGCTGCCTTCGCGCTGATGGTTCTGATGAATTACCTGGCCAACGCCCTGCCGCTGAATAACAAAACCACCGGGCAGCTTTCAGACCAATATCCCAACCTGTTCGTCCCGGCAGGAGTCACTTTCAGCATCTGGGGCGTGATCTACCTGATGCTGCTGGGCTTCTGTATCGTTCAATTCAGAGAACAAAACAAAAGCCTTGTGCTTTCAATCGGATGGGCATTTGCCATAAGCTGCCTGCTGAATGCACTTTGGATCGTAGCCTGGCATTACGAACAATTGCCGCTGTCATTGTTAATCATGCTTGGACTACTTGCCACACTGATACTCATCAATATCAGTCTGCGCACCGCCCCTTCCGGCCTTATAAAAGCCGCCTTCGGCATTTACCTGGGATGGATTTGCATTGCCACCATCGCCAACGTCACAGCCCTTCTGGTCAATTACAACTGGGGTGGCTGGGGTGTTTCTCATGAAACGTGGACCATTATTATGATCCTCGCAGGAGCGATCATTTCCATCCTGGCCATTACCAGGTTTCAAAACCCATATATTGGTCTCGCAGTAGTTTGGGCCTTCATCGGCATCATTCTCAAGCGACAGGGGGAAGTGCAGTCTATCGTTATCGTCGCAATTATTGGGATCGTCATGGTGGCTGTGGCCACGGGATGGGTGTTTTTACGAAATCCCGCAGGTTATGCGGATCTGCATTGATTTATTTTCGATGATAATCAAACGATTAACATCTGCGTTTATCTGCGAAATATGCGGGAAACTAAAAAAACGGACTTTTAAGAGCGAGCTCATACTTTAGTTTTTAAAGATTATGCAACCAGAAAGGACCACGTATACACTTCTTGAGCTTACGCGAAGCATCCAAAAGACCTTTGCTGACAGGTATGTGAGTGCCTACTGGATCAGGGCTGAGATGAACAAGCTGAATCATTACAGCCATTCGGGCCATTGCTTTCCTGAGCTGGTAGAGAAGCAGCATGGTAAGGTGGTTGCCCAGATGCGATCCACATTATGGCGTGATGACTATATTCGTGCCAATGAGCAGTTCATCGAAACCCTGGGGCAACCCCTGAAAGACGGCATAAAGATATTGTTTCTCGCCAGGGTAGGCTTTGACCCCATCTACGGACTATCGCTCCGGATCATGGATATAGACCCCGCCTATACCCTGGGCGACATTGAACGTGAGAAGCAGGAAACAATATTGCAATTGAAACGGGAAGGCCTGTATGAACAAAACAAGTCTCTTGCACTGCCCCTGTTACCGAAACGGTTGGCCATCATCTCTGTAGAGACCAGCAAGGGTTTGGCCGATTTTCTCGAGATCATTGACAAGAACCCCTGGGGATACAGATTCTTTTACATGCTGTTCCCCTCCTTACTGCAGGGAGACAAAGCCGTCGACACCATCACCTTACAACTGAACCGTATCAGAAAGGTCAAAAATCATTTTGACGCAGTGGCTATCATACGCGGTGGCGGAGATGATATCGGTCTATCGTGCTTTAACAACTACCGTCTGGCCAAAGCCATCGCCAACTTCCCCATACCTGTACTGAGTGGGATAGGACACTCCACCAACGAAACCGTCACTGAACTGATAGCCCATTATAATGCCATCACACCCACCAAGCTTGCCGAATATCTGATCCAGGCATTTCATAATTTCTCTGTGCCTGTCATGGAGGCACAAGAAGCACTGCTTAGCATACCATCCGAGATACTTAAAAAAGAGAAAGAACGGCTAATTACAATTAGCAATATGATTGGAAGAACCGTCAAGGCTTCCTTCATCAGGGAAAAACAGACCTTGCAAAACCAAAGCTTCCGGATGAAAAGAGAGGTGTTTCATATTGTGAGCCGGTCGAGATACGAAGTAAATCAGTATTCGACAACATTGGATGTCAGATCAAGAACCATCATAACATCCAATCATCAAATCCTGCTTCAGACCAATAAAGCCATATCCGATTATTGTCGGCGACAACTGGTTAACACCAATGAGAAACTCACGAATATGGAAATACAGGTTCGCCATTTGGATCCTGTAAACGTGCTGAAACGGGGTTATAGCATCACGATGCAGAATGGAAAGGCGATCAGAGACCACCACATGGTCAAAACAGGAGACACCTTACAAACCAAGCTCTTAAATGGAACAATACAAAGCCTGGTCCAGTCCTCTTCAAATGATTCTTTTTGACTTTCGACCTTTGACCTTCGACCTTTGACCTAATTATAAACATATGAAAGATACCAAAACCAACAACATGAATTATTCCGCAGCCTTCGAGGAACTGCAACAAATAGTTTCCGATATTGAAGACGGAGAGATTGGCGTAGATGAACTGGCAGAGAAGGTAAAACGCGCGGCTAGCCTGATAGAGCTATGCAAAGCCAAGCTTACCTCAACGGAGGAAGATGTGGAAAAGATATTGCAAGCATTGGAGGGGGGCAGTAAGTAAGATTCTTTTCGAAAACACCGCTATAATAGTTTGGTCCAAAAAAAGGCTATTCAGAAAATGTGCGAATCATATTACTTTTTTCAAAAGTTATGTAACATTTTCAAAAATCCATAGACTTACTTTTGTAAAGTGAAAACTCAAACACAACTTTCCAGTAAGTTGTTGATAGCTCTTTGTTTATTGGTAGTTAAAAATCTATGAATTATGTAATTTATTTTGCTAATTGTATAATACATAACCTGCAATTTTTTAAAATCTTTACGCAATTAATTTCACAAGAATCACTTCACCAACAGCTCGGCTTGTAGGTGTTATCTTATAATGTATATATATATCTGTAAATGAATGAAAAAGACACCATCTAAACCCGCAATAAAAAGTCTTCATAAGTCGCCAAGTGGCATCCAGGGGTTTGATGAAATAACCGGAGGTGGCTTACCAACCGGCAGACCAACCCTGGTTTGTGGTGGTGCAGGTTGCGGTAAAACACTTTTCGGGATGGAGTTTCTGGTAAGGGGTGCTACTCAGTTTAACGAACCGGGCATATTTATGTCGTTTGAAGAAACCATTGAGGAATTAACCCAAAATGTGGCATCACTCGGCTTTGACCTGGATGATCTAGTTAAGAATAAAAAAATAGCTCTTGACTATGTCCGTGTTGAGCGCAGTGAAATTGAAGAAACCGGAGAATACGATTTAGAAGGTCTGTTCATAAGACTTGCTTATGCAATTGATAAAATCGGAGCAAAACGTGTTGTATTGGATACGATTGAATCACTGTTTGCAGGATTGCCAAACCAACTGATCCTGCGTGCCGAACTGCGACGCTTATTTCACTGGTTAAAAGAAAAAGGTGTTACGGCAATTATAACAGGCGAGC
The DNA here is from genome assembly GCA_007128045.1 of Bacteroidales bacterium. Classification (GTDB taxonomy): domain Bacteria; phylum Bacteroidota; class Bacteroidia; order Bacteroidales; family UBA7960; genus SKYG01. Next base: position 4,124 of record SKYG01000355.1, read on the forward strand.
GCGGAGACGAAACACTTACACGGCAAGGTCTGGAAGAATATGTATCTGATTGTGTTATTATGCTCGACCATCGTGTAACTGAACAGACCTCTACACGTCGTTTACGGGTCGTTAAATACCGTGGTTCAACGCATGGCACCAATGAGTATCCCTTTCTGATTGATGAAAATGGGTTTTCAGTACTTCCCATAACCTCTCTAGGATTGAACCATATTGTGTCAAATAAAAGAATCTCAAGTGGCATACCACTACTTGATAAGATGCTTGAAGGGAAAGGTTATTACCGCGGCAGCACCGTTCTTGTTTCCGGTACTGCCGGAGTTGGGAAAACAAGTATTGCGGCTCACTTTGCAGAAGCTGCCTGTAAACGGGGCGAGCGTGTCCTTTATTTTTGTTTCGAAGAGTCTCCGAACCAGCTTATGCGCAATATGCTATCGATCGGCATAAAATTAAAGCCCTGGGTACGTAAAGGACTGTTACAGTTCCATGCAACCCGTCCAACATTTTATGGTTTGGAAATGCATCTGGCTGTAACACACAAAATTGTAAATGTATTCAAACCTGATATTGTTATTCTGGACCCCATAAATACTTTCGTTGTCAGCGATATAGAGCACGAAGTAAAAACAATGTTAATGCGTATGGTTGATTTTCTTAAGTCAGAGCAAATAACAGCTTTATTTACCAGTCTGACATCAGGTGGCAGTACATTAGAAAATTCTGATGTCGGAATATCATCTTTGATAGATACATGGTTGTTGCTGCGCGATATTGAATTGAGCGGCGAACGAAACAGGGGATTATATGTTCTTAAATCGAGGGGAATGGCCAATTCTAACCAGATTCGTGAATTCATTATCACTGACCACGGCGTGGAATTGCGTGATGCTTATATTGGTGCCAGTGGCGGATTAACCGGTTCGGCCCGTGTTGCACAGGAAGCTCTTGATAACACAGAAGTGTTGACACGCAAGAATGAAATTGAACGCAAAAAACGTGAAATAGAACAGAAACGAAAGGCCTTGGAATCGCAGATTGCAGTATTACAATCCGATTTTGATTCAGCAGAATCCGAAGCTGTTAAATTGATAAAAACAGAACAGGATATGATTAAAAAGCTGGAACAGGACAGAATCGAAATGGCAGTCAGCAGAAAAGCCGTTATGGGAAAAAGCGCAACCGGTAAATAGAAAAAATCATAATAATAAAAGTATCTTATGGAAACAGAGAAGTTGAATGCAGAAGTGCTAATAAAAAAAGATGATCCCGGTAACTCGACAGATGAACAATGGGTGCTTCGTTTATACGTAGCAGGACAATCTCCAAAGGCTCTTACTGCATTTGCAAATCTAAAAAAAATATGTCAGGAACAATTAATGGGAGAATATTCCATTGAAGTAATTGACCTTTTGAAAAACCCACAGCTTGGTGCCCAAGACCAGATTCTTGCCTTACCAACCTTGGTGAGAAAATTGCCGGTACCCGTTCGTAAAATAATCGGAGATCTTTCAAATACAGAACGAGTACTTGTAGGACTTGATTTATTGCCAAAAGCTGAATTATAAACACATATTTTAACAGACTATGTATGAAAAAGAATAAACCAAAAATAATGGGCAATCCGGGAAAGCTTGAACGGCCTATGCCTGAACGAAACCAGGGTAAATATGTTTTGCGTTTATACGTAACTGGCACTACGAACCGGTCAATTCTGGCAATATCCAATCTGAAGAAGATTTGCGAAGAATATCTTGAAGGAAAATATGACCTTGAAGTGATAGACCTGTATAAAAACCCGGGTTTAGCAAAAGGTAACCAGATAATTGCAGCCCCCACATTGATTAAAAAGCTGCCACTTCCATTCCGTCGCATTATTGGAGATATGTCAAATAAAGAAAAAGTCCTTTTAGGATTGGATATGAGAGAGGTGAAGGAAAAGTAACATCTCCCGGAATTTTGAATTAGTTGGCTTAATTAAAAAGTAAATGACCAGAACAAAAGAACAGCTCATCATTGAAGATAAGGAATTACATGCACGCCTGGCTGAAATTGAGGAAACCCTTACGGCAATCAGAAACGGAGAGGTAGATGCGATCATGGTGTCCGGAAAAAAGGGAGAACAAGTTTATTCTGTCAGTTCTGCCGAAACACCATACCGTACCTTCATAGAAGAGATGAGCGAAGGAGCAGTTACTCTTACAAAAGAGGGAACCATTCTCTATTGCAATCAGAGATTTGCTGAGATTGTGCAATCTCCATATGAAAGGGTTATGGGCTCATCACTAAAAAGTTTCATCACGCCGGAGGATAATCCAAAATTGGACTACTTACTGACTCAACCGGCTCATCACAAACATGATGTAGTAATAGTGTCCCTAAAAAACACATTATATCTCAGACTATCAATTCACTTGTTGCCACCTTATCTGCAGGGAGATAATTACATACTCATAGCGACTGACATATCGGACCTGAAGAAAAAAGAGAATGAGCTGAATGAGATAATCGTTACGTTAGCAAACCACATAAATGCGTTACGGGCTTTACGTATCGAAAACATCAGTGATACCTTAGATGCTTTAGGAATAAAAAACAAATTAGAAATCGCAAATAATAAACTGCATAAAGAAATCCTCAAACTAAATCGCTTAATAGTAAAATTAAAACAAAAACAAAAGAAAGCTACTTCCTGACCGCACGCCCTCATGCGGAATATTGCTACGTTTAGTGACTTCATAAATAAAACCTAAGCCTTGCCTTCATTGAGTTTTTTTGACTCCTGTCCATAAGTGTTTCCGTGGTACCTGGTTCATTTTGGTGCGCCGAAACATCCATGACTAAAGTGTGAATTATGTTGCTTTTTTCAAAAGTTATGTAACATTTTCTAAAATTCTCAGACTTAATTTTGTTCAGAGCAGAATCAACCACAACTATCCAGGCAGTTGCTGGTAATACTATGTTTCTCGACAATAGATAAAATCTTTTAACAAATTGACAATCAATTATATCAGATGAATAAATCAACAATTACAAACAATCATGAAATAAAATCTAATAAAGAGGGATACATCTTACCAGAGGATTTATATGCTTCTGAGCTCCGTTATCGCTGTTTGTTTGAATCGGCAAAAGACGGAATTCTTATCCTCGATGCCGAAACCGGGAAGATTGTTGATGTGAATCCGTTTTTAATTGATTTGCTGGGCTATACGAAGCAGGATTTGACTGAGAAATCCATCTGGGAAATAAGTTCTTTTCAGGATGTTTATGTAAACAAAGAGAAATTTTTTGAATTGCAACAAGAAGAATATGTTCGTTATGAGGACTTACCGCTTGTAACCTCGACGGGAAATAAAATTCATGTTGAGTTCGTTAGCAATGTTTATTTAGCAAAAGACAGCAAGGTTATTCAATGCAACATACGCTATATCACTGCAAGAAAAGAGACGAAAGCAGCTCTCGAAAAAACCAGACAAGAACTTGCGGTGATAAAAGAAGCTGCAGATGAATTAAAGACATTCACTGAGAATATAATCGACACCATACGTGAACCACTACTGGTAATTGATAAAGATCTACGGGTAATAAAAGCCAGTCGTTCGTTCTATAAATTTTTCAAAGTTACGGCCGAAGAAACAATTGATAAGCTTATTTATGAATTGGGAAATCACCAATGGGATATTCCAAAACTGAAAGAACTGCTGGAGAAAATCATTCCTGAGAAAAACTCCTTTGATAATTACGAGGTTGAGCACAACTTTTCTACCATTGGTAAACGGGTGATGCTTTTAAATGCACGTCAGGTAAAAAGGGCTTTAGGAAAAGAGAAGGTCATTCTTTTGGCCATTGAGGACATTACGGAACGAAAAGAAAAAGAAGATTCTTTAAAAGAAACACATCGTGCAACAAGTGATTTTTTAAACACCCTCCTGAACCATATGCATGCACCAATAGTTGTATGGGACACTTCCATGATCATAAAACGTTTCAATCGCAAATTTGAACTGCTGAGCGGTTATGATGCGGTTGAAGTAATCGGTAAAAGAATTGATCTTCTTTTTCCAAAGGAGAAAATTGCCACCACACTTGAATTGCTTAAAAATCATCTTGAACACAGACAAGAGATAACTGAAATAGATATTTTAACAAAAGACAATCAGGTCAAAACAATTTTATGGAATTCGTCGCGTCTTCTTGATGAAGAAGGAAATAATATTGTTGCAACAATTTCACAGGATATAACCAGTCGCAAGCTCGCAGAGGTGGAATTGATGGAAGCCAAGGAAAAAGCCGAGGAAAGCGATCGTCTGAAGACAGCCTTCCTTAATAATGTTTCGCACGAAATCAGAACGCCATTGAATGCCATAGTGGGCTTTTCAGGTTTACTGAACGACCCCGATCTGAGCCCCGAAAAATGCAAATACTTCACAGATATAATCACTCAAAGCAGCGACCAGTTGCTTGCCATTATTGATGATATATTTTGTATTGCCTCGATTGAAGCCGGGCAGCAAAAAATGCAGGAAAATGAAATCAACATTAACTCGATATGTAAACAATAAATGAGCAATATTCCTTAAAAGCATATGAAAATAATGTGACGCTTAGCCTGAAAACAGTCCTGGCCGATGATGAGGCAATGGTTATTTCCGATGCAACCAAACTAACGCAAATACTCACCAATCTTGTAGGCAATGCCCTTAAATATACCCAACAGGGTTATGTCAATTTTGGATATACGATAAAGGATAATCAATTGGAATTTTATGTTGAAGATTCCGGGATAGGTATTCCTGTGGATATGCATGAAAAAATATTTGATCGTTTTCGGCAGGTTGAAACTACCGTTGCACGAGAATTTGGCGGCTCGGGGTTGGGTCTGTCTATTTCAAAAGCTTATGTTGAAATGCTTGACGGCAACATGTGGTTAACTTCCGAACTGGATAAAGGTTCTGTATTCTATTTTACCATTCCTTACAAAAGTGCAAAACCAAAACAACTGTCTGACATCCCTTCCATTTTGGAATTAAATTTTCAATCTGATACCACCAAAACACTGTTAATCGCCGAAGATGAAGACTCGAATTTTATGTTGATGAAAGAAATGTTGTCGGATTCCGGATTAAATATTATCAGGGCTGTAAATGGCCTAGAAGCAGTGGAATTATGCAAATCTAACCCGGATAGTGATTTGGTATTAATGGATATAAAAATGCCTGAGATGGATGGTTATGAAGCAACAACACGGATAAAGGAATTCAGGCCTGATTTACCCATCATTGCCCAAACAGCATATACTACCGAAGCTGACAGAATGAAAGCCTTAGCATGTGGTTGTTCCGATTTTATAAGCAAACCGGTTAACAAAAATTTGTTGCTAGCTAAGATTCATGAACAACTTCAAAAATAGAAACCAATCCCTGCCTTCATTGAGTTATTTTGACTACTGCCTGTTCGACAGAGCATTTGTCTAGAACCCATAAACACTCCTTTAAAATCAATTCATAACCCAAAGTAAATAATTATGAAAGAATTAATACAAATAATGTAATACATATGACTGTCTGATTTTAAACCTTTGCATTATTATACGCAAAGACAAAATCATATGAAGACAACGTTACGTATTGCATTATTAGCGGGTACTCTGTTATTAATGCCAAATTTGAATTTTGGCCAAACTGCACCCACTTTGGTAACACTGACAGATTTTGCATTTTTTACCTCTGCCGGTGCATTTACTAATGATGGTGCGACTGTGGTAACAGGCGATATAGGATCCTTTGACTCGCAGGTTGTCGGGTTCCCTCCCGGCACATTGTATGGAACCAAATACACAGTTGGAGATCCTGTTCTATTGTTAGCCAAGCAAGAGGCAGAAGCTATTTATTCATATTTAGCAGCGATGGGGGGTGCTACAGTAATCGGTGTTCAACTGGGAGGACAAACCCTTACACCTGGTATTTATACAACAGGATCTGGTGCAGCTGCTAACCTTACAGGGGCTTTAACACTTGATGCTCTTGATGATCCAAATGCAATTTTTATTATTCAGATCGATGGTGCGCTAACATCGGGTGCCGGCGCCAGCGTTGTTCTGGCAAACGGTGCCAAATGGGAAAACGTGTACTGGCAAGTAAACGGTGCTGTTACATTGAACGCTGACGTTGCTTTTGTCGGCAATATATTTGCAAACGGTGCCATTGAGATGCTTGCGCAGGCGACATTAATGGGAAGAGGTATTTCAGTAGCAGGAGCAATTTCACTTCATAACAACGATGTTTCGATGGCCAGTCCATCTATCGAGCTGGTAAAGACCGGCACCTATGTAGACCTTACACCATCAGGCCTTAACCCTGGTGACCAGATCAGTTACTCGTTCCTGGTAACCAACACGGGCAATGTAGACCTGACAAATGTCACGCTCTCAGATCCTAAGGTTACCGTCACCGGCGGGCCGATTGCTTTACTGGCCCCGGGAGAATCCAACAGTGACGCCTTCACGGCCGTATACATCCTGACCCAGGAGGATATCGACAACGGCTCATTTACAAACATGGCCACCATAACGGGCACCCCACCCTCAGGGCCGGAAGTCATGGATACGGATGATGACGTACAACTATTTGAAGAACAAATCCCATCCATCCAATTGGTGAAAACCGGTATCTATGAAGACCTGCCACCAATAGGCCTTAACCCGGGAGATGAGATCAGGTATTCCTTCATGATTACAAATACGGGCAATGTAGCACTGACAAATATCACGCTCTCGGATCCCGATGTAAATGTAA
>SKYG01000226.1 GCA_007128045.1 Bacteroidales bacterium
ACACAAATATACAAAAAATCAACGAATTTATGGTATGTTTGGCATGTCCAATATGGTGTATTGATAATTAAAACGTGAATTTCAGAATGGAACGCGGATGCCACGGATCCCGATAAATCGGGAAGGCGGATTTTTTCGGATTACTTTTCTTTTGAACGAGTATCATTACGGAGTCAAAGTGTTTGTGATGGGTATTTCATTTGATTTAAATAGGCAAAGATCGCAGACAGGGTGGCGGCAATGCTTATTGCCGCCAGCGTTTCCACGAGTAAGATCAGGATTCCGGCATAAGCGGGAGGGTATTCAAACAGGGCATTTCCTGCGGCCACGAAGAGAAAACCCAACACCATGAAAAATCCAAGTCCCACGGTCAGGAGCAGTTGACGCAGCCAGCGGGGTATCACCGCGAAGACCGGCCAGCCTCCCATATGAAGAAGTATCCCGATTGCTCCCCACAAAACCCCGGCCTGAAAAGCGCCCCCGGGGCCGGTTTTTCCAATGTATAACAGGAAAGCGCCAAACAGGAACAAAACCGGGGTAAAAAACAAAATCACCTGCCGCAGCAAAGGGTCCTGGGCAGCCACGGGGGGTTTACGGTAACCTTTTATGCCTCCGGCCGCAAAGACGGCCAAAAGGCCCAGGAGGATGACGCCCATCTCCAACCAGGTGTCATAAGCCCGGAAATTCAGCAGGACTGCAGTGACAGGGTGCTCGACCCCCGATTCCGGAAGCAGGGCCCCGGCAGCTGCGGTCAACCCACCGCCCTGAGGAATCTTCCAAACAGCTTCCAAAGAAATAAGCAAAAAAAGCCCCAGTCCTAATCCAAGGGCCATTCTGGGCAGCAAGTGGCCTCTGGTGTCATTCTTAGCAAGAGATTTCTGATCATATTCAAGGTTTTTCGGTTTTTTAGAAAACGAAGGAGAAAAATCCCGCAATGCATCAAGGAACAAGACTCCCAGAAAACCGGCTGCAATAGCCGCCTCGGTAATGGCCACATCCACAGCCCCCAACCGAATCCATGCCAGTGCCAACGCCAACCCAAAGGCAAAGAAAAGAAAGACGCTCTGGGTTAGTCTCGGTGCAAGCAAACTCTGCAAGGCCAGGTAAATCACAAGGAGGGCCAGTAAGCCGTCAATCAAGATACTCATCCTCCCTCCTTTCTATTCCTTAGTTGTTCCTGTTCTTTATGGAAACGGGCGATCAGATAACAAGTAGAGGAACTGGCCAGCAGGGTAAAGAACCAGATAAAGAAAATTTTCAGCGCTGCCAAGGGGGACGCGATATGCAGGGCCATTCCGGCAGCAATAAAGCCCAGCCCCAAATTGTCGGCTTTGGTAAGGGCATGAAGACGGGAAAATAAATCAGGAAAACGAAGCACCCCAAGGGTTCCCGCCAGAAAAAAGAAACAACCCACCACCAGAAGAATCACAGTGATTAGTTCATTTATCGTCATTTGGTTTCTCCTTTCTTGTGTTTCCAAACCTGAACCAGGCCAATTACTAGTAAAATTGCCAGCACATTGAAGGTAATGGCAACATTCAGCAAAGAAAGCTCCTTTAAATAACCCGCCAGAACCAATAATATGGCCATTCCCGTGGTGCCAAACAGTTGGGTGGTAAGCAAGCGGTCGGCGACGGTTGGTCCACGCCACACTCGAAACAGCCCCAAGGCTATGTTGAGCAGGAGAAAGACACTGACAATGATAAAAAAATAGTCCATATATGATATGTTACCGTTAAAAGATTTGTTCGGACTGTTCTGCCGATAATAAAAAACCAACAATTACTCAAAATAATTGTTCAAGATGCAGTTTGTAACCGGCAAATAAATATGTCATAGAACGTTCGTTCAATTTCATTATAGCCTCCCCAAAAACCACCGATAAGTACATAGCAGTTTCCTTGCCTTGGGATGCGATGCATCGAGCTTGTCGAGATGTAGTTCAACAACTTGTGCTGAGCTACGTCGAAGTATGGACTCATCGCTGGGTTCCCGAAAAATCGGGACAGGCATTGCAGACCGCTCAGAGTCCTATTTATTATGGGGCGTTTTTACTTAGCAGGTTTACTATAACTTTTATCAAAGTATCCTTTTCTTCAGGATCACTTACAGCAATTAATATGGTTAAGCGACCAGAGCATTATCATCAATTACTATTTCGCCATTTGAGTCTACAAGGGCTCCATTCCGATCCAGAAAATGTTGTGCGTTCGTGCTTCATGATACTTTCTCTTTTTTAATTTCTTCCAAAAAGCCAATAAAGACTTTGTTAAATTCTTCAGGATTATCCTGATTTAAAATATGATTGGCATTTTTTATCTTGACGCACTTACTGTAAGGTGTATGATCATGCCACTTTCTTGAAGCCTCTTGAATATAGAATAATTCTTTTTCACCATATGTAATTAAAAGAGGCTTATTCATCGGTTTCGGATGTTTATCAATCAGATCGTAAACCATATCTTTTGTAATTTGCAGTGCAAGCTTCTTGCCTGTATGACGCATTGAATCAGACAAGTAATTCTGAACTTCGATGTTTTCTGCCCTATGACGACCGAATAACCTGCAAAAGGCATTTTTTGGAAAAAGGTGAAACATTCCCATCATCAAAGGGATAAACATTTTTGACCATGACCCAATGTGACTTCTGAGCTCAATTCCGGGTGTGTGAACAGTTGCTGTAACTTTTGATGGGTGCTTTATTAAAAAATGCTGCACAATCATGCTACCAAGTGATTGCCCGACCAATATAGCTTTGTGCACACCAAGTTCATTCAATAATCCATTCAAACAATCAGCAGACATTTTTGTAAATCTTTCCTTTTGTTCCTTTATTGTAGAGCTACCATGACCTGGTAAGTCCCAAATCAATACACTATAATCTGATTTTATTGCTTCGACTTGCATTTCGAAGGTTTTGTGATCCATCCCAATACCATGTGTAAAAATGATTATTGGTTTCTCGTCTGCCAATGAGAATTCATAAAATATATCTCCATATTCACTTTTGTAAAATCCTTTCTTCATTTCAATTCTCCTTTATTTAGTTATTAGTTAGCATGACGCACTTTGTTGTGTGTTCGTGCATTTTTTGTCAAATCATTTGTATTGAAGCAAATGTCCTTTTTATTCCCTTCCTGAATTTAACTTCAGGATAACCAAATACAATAAATAATCCTTCTCTGCTCTTGCTCATAATTTTATTTTTCTTTCGAAACAATCTTGCTTTTCTGCCATTTTGAATGAGAGGATGAATCCCTCCAATCATGCAACTACCTAATCCAAGTGTTTCTGCAGTTATCATTGCATATGTAGCAGCAATAATAGAATCGGCTGGGTCTGAATATGGTGATCCATAAAAATATAGTGCCAAAGGAGCATCATAGGTGATATAGTTATTACCCTTGTCCATTTCATCAGTATATACCTTGAAAAGCGGGCTGACAAATCCTTTAAATATTTCATCATTCACTTTTCCCCAAAATGGACGCATCAGAGCCAAAAGAAATCGGGATGTCATAAATTTCATTCCCTTAAGGTAATTTGAGAAGTCTTTCGCAAATGCTCTTGTTTTTTCTTTACCGTTTAAAACCAATACATTTACATCTGATGGAGGCAAACCCATGGGGGCTGTTTTTGATGCAGTCAATATTTTTTCAACAACATCACTTTCAACAGGTAAATTCTTAAATTTTCTAATGCTTCTTCTGTGTTGTAATAGCGTTAAAAGTTGCGTATAGCTTATGGTTTTCTTTTTATCAGGCAAATCAAATAAATCATCTGGCGATATCTCTCTCCCGGATATCTCTATGGCACCGGTCTGACAGATTGCCATACAATGGCCACACGCGTAACAACCAAAAAAGGACGTTTCGCTTTTTTGTGCTTTGCCATTTTCCAAAATCAAACAAAAATCATTACAGACAGAAACACATAATGCACAACCATTACATAATTCATTCCTGATTTTTATCGTTGCAGGTTCTTTTGTCCTTGATGTTGGTATAGCCATAAAATTACCTCTTAAGCTTTTTATTCCATTTGCATGACACACAACGGTTGGGGGTGTGGCTAGTGTGGGCGAGCGAGCAACGATTTTGTCCCCCACGAAATCGTACCGAACGGGCGAAACCGCTTCGAGTTCCCAGTATCAACCCACATTAGCTACACCCCGTGTTGGCAACTGGCAGTTTTTGGGTTGAGAGATTACACGTATTATTACATAAACGCTATGGGGCTATAATTGAAAGACCATCCCATTCTCCTACCCAAATATTTCCATCGGTGTCGCAGGCTAATGCCATAATGCTATTATTTTTGTGTGTTATAAATTCCGTACCATTAAACCTGGATAGCCCTTTATTGGTACCAATCCAAATATTATTCTGAAGATCTTCAGTGAAGCATAAGCTATAATCGTGAATCAACCCGTCAGATTCGTTGTATGTGAGCCAGGTGCTGCCACTTAATCTATGAGCTCCAAAAGGGTCTCCAACCCAAATGTCGCCATTAATGGTAATGAAAATTGCATTTACAAAAACATTCCGGTTATGAATTGAATGTGTCCAGACTTGACCATCGAACATAGATAGGCCAGTTCTGCAACTACCTACCCATATATTTTCTTCAGAATCATTTGCAATTGTATGGATATGGCCAATCGTTCCGCTTACCTGAGTTACCGAGAAACTTGAACCATCATATATTGTAAAACTATTGCGGCTGTTACCGATAAGCAAATTACCATGATTGTCAAAACCCAAGGAATATGTGATATTTATTGGGAGACCATTTTCTTCTTTGAAAGTAATCCACTCTTCACATTCATATTTCGATATCCCCGCATAGGTTCCTGCCCAAACAACGCCATTGTCACTTATAGCCAATGCAGTAATTTGGTTGGATGGAAGGCCGTTAAGTTCAGTGTAATTAATCCAAGAATCACCATCTTTTTTAAATATGCCATTCATACCCGTTCCAACCCAGACATCCTTTTCGTGGATTGCAATTGCAGTGATAGATTTGTCTATGGGACTGATTTCAACAACTGGTTCAATGCTTTCTTTGTCCTTACAGCTATAAAGCACTAATGTTAAAATATTTACCGTTAGCATTATTAGAGATTGTCTCATAGTTACGTTATATAAAGGTTAATAAATTTTATTCAGACGAATTATTTATTCTACTTCGTAGCTTTATGCTTGTTGCCAACGGCTGGCGGTATGGCAAGTAGGGGATTGCGGGGGAAAGCTATTCCGCTATCCTAGTAAGCTTCCGCGCACCAACATGAGCCGGATACCAAGGAAACCCTTATTGGCTATACCGCTTGTGGGTAGTATTTCATTCGGGTCAACCGCTTCAATTTTTCCGTTCCTAACTACAATCATCGGACTGTTCTTTTGTTTTTTGTATTCAATTAGCCTTTTATAGGTCTCTTCAAGTCCGATGACTATTCTGTCCCTTTCCTCTTTTAATTGCTCTTTAGTTCCCATTATATTTCCTTTTTAATTTTTCCCATTGCTCAATATTACCGATAGTTTCTTCATTCAAAGCTCCTTCGGCAATAATTTCGTATTTATCTCCTGAATTGTTTACAAATAGCCAGTTATCAACTTTAGCAAGAAATAGGTTAAAAAAATTCTTGAGACCACCCTTATAGCGTCTCCTGATTACGTCTTCAGGAATATGATGACCTCCTTCTTTTACTCTTGTTTCCACTCTTGAGATGGCCAATTCTTCCGAATCAAGCCAGAAAAACAAACAGGTTACTTGGTAGTTTAATTGCTTTGCTCTATCAATAAACTGTACGTAGCTTCGTAGTTCATTCAATATCAATGATTTTTGTATTATTCAATTCGCCAAGCCAAATCCTACCATTATTTTGCTGTAAATCTTCTAATTCAATCTGGAGACTTAATCCTGGGTAACTAAATGAAGCAGTATATTCTCCCACAGGTAATAAATCAAAATCATTATATATTATCGAAATAGTTTTTGTCTCATTTCCATTTATCACCGTTAACCAATCTACCGTCCAAGAATCCCATGGTTCTGGTCCCTGAGTTGTCAATTTATGTGTGTAAGAGTTTCTTTGTGAGTCTCTTATTATTAATCCATTTGTAAAATAGTGAAAAAGTTCAAGTCCCATTTTATCAGGGTCAAGATATAATAGATTATCAGTTTCAAGGTTGGATAACTCTAATGTGATTTTTACCTTATTATCCGTCATTCTTTGAACTGAAATAATCTCGCTTGATAATCCTTCTCTATATTGATTGTATTTTTCTAATGCATCAATAATCCTTGAATCATTTCTTGGGTCTTCAATTGAATTTCCTTCTGTGTCAATAATCTGACTAAATCCGATTGGAATAATATAATCATTATAAAAAGTCGGAGTACAACGGATAAAAACGCCTGAAGGCATATATGAAGAATACATTGGCATCATTTGTCCTATATATATTTCTTCATTATCAACTTGTATCCTAAATGTTCCATGATTAGAGAATGAGAAAGAATTACCTGATTTTAAATATATCAAATGAGAAGAAAAGTCATAAAAATCAATAGAGTTTGAATTGTAGGTAATCGAATCATTTATTACAAGATTAAATCCGCCTTTAATCTCATTATCATTTTTCTCACAGCTAATCGCAAGAATTAAAAAGACAATCGCATAAAATATAATAGTTAATTTTCTCATAATATTTTTCTTAATATGATGAATTTTCCTTTTGTTCGGTTGCGTCAGACTATGAAGCCTAACGGTCCTGGTATAGCCACAGTAGCGGATTTGCGGGCTTCGTCACTTTCCGCCGTGATAAAGCTGAGGCGGGGCAGAGAACCCGAAACTAGCACCTAGCCCGCTATTGTGGCTATACCATGTTAGGCTTTCGTGCATTATTGTTTCAGTATTTCAATCAAATCTTTATTTATATATAAAGTCTCTCTCCCAACTTTTTGAGATTCAACAATTCCAATATCTTCGAGTTCCTTTAAGTATCGTGAAGCAGCCTTTCTTTCCACTCCCAATTTATTAACAACAAACTCAATTTTAGAATAGGGTTGCTCAAAAAGTAATTCAACAAGTTCTTTTCTGTATAACTTAGGTGCTTTTTCTTGAACTTTTATTATTGCAGAATCTAACTGGTCTTTAATATTTACAATCCTTTCAATTGTATCTTTAGAAGTACTTTCGACTGCTCTAAGCATAAACATTATCCATTCTTCCCATTTTCTTGTCCGATTAGTCTGATTTAACAAACGATAGTATTCTGGTTTATTGGCAATAATGTAAGAACTTAAATATAATATTGGAACATCAATCAATTCGTTAAGTATTAAGTACAAGATGTTTAAAATCCGACCAGTTCTTCCATTTCCGTCATAAAAGGGGTGAATGCTCTCAAACTGATAATGCAATATTGCCAGGTTAATCAATGGCGACAAATCATCCTGTTGGTTAAAGTGGTTAATGAAATTTGTCAGTAAGTCCAGAATTTCTGCTTTGTCCTGAGGTGGCGTGTAAACTACTTCTCCAGTCATGTCATTTTTTAAGACAGTTCCGGGTGTACTTCTAATCCCAGCAGTATTATCAACCAATTCCTGTTGAATAACTATAATGTCATTCACTCTTAGAAATCCTTGCCTTTTAGCAAGTTCAAAACCATGAAATATTGCTTTACGATAATTTACCACTTCCTTGGTCTGCGGTGAAATACGAGTTTTATTAACAGTTAATGCTTTGTAAAGCTCATCTTGGGTTGTAATAATATTTTCAATTTCGGAACTATCTTTTGCTTCCTGTAAAACAATAGCATTAATCAGCATTGCTTGGTTAGGTATTGTCTTTGCAATCCCTTTTAGCTCGGCTAATGCAGCCGTGGACTTGTTCGTTTGTCTAAGTATTTCAATAGTTTCCACTTTTTCTCTAAGAGGTGGAAGTTTTTCCAATTGATAATGTGGTGCATTTTGTCCCATATTTTTTTTATTTGTACCAAAAATACAAATTATGGTACAATAATCAGTATCTGCAGTGCTTTTTTTGCATGAAGCCTAACATGTTTACAAAGGCCATTTAGTGTTTTTATCATTTATCTCTGGGGGTGAGGATAGGCGCATATGGTGTTGCATGTTATGTCAATCCCTTTTATATCCGGTAAATGTATCAATTAATTTTATACGATCAAGCCCTCTAACCTGCATTATTCAGGCATTATATTCTGGTCAGATGCAAGGCGTCGGAAGCCGCAGACATAGTATTCTATTTCAAGGCTTTCGCAACGCGGCAGATGGCCTGAAGAGAATGCCCTCGTAAAAAGCAAACAAAAATGAGTTTTTTCGAGCACTTGCTTATATGCGCTGATAATTATTGTATTATAAAGATTTGTTTGCTTTTTATGAATAATGCAGGCTAACTGGATTTTTACCCTGCTGATATAAAAACAAAAAGGATAGGTGTAAACTTTTGTGCTTCTGAATGACGATAGGAATACGATTACGGATTCCGGCTTTCTTCCCAGATTGTATTACTTTTGTGGTGAAAAAATGGTTCAGACGTGACGTATCCCGAAAATTTTGAACAGAAGACAGGTTTTGAACAAATCAGGGAGAAACTGTCAAACCTGTGCTTTAGCAGCCTGGGGCGCAAAGTGGTTGACAGCATCCGGTTCCTGACAGATCAATCAGCGATAGAGATACAGTTAAACCAGACTGAAGAGTTCCGGCAAATCATATTGAACGGCATCCCCTTTCCGGGATCAAATTATTTTGACCCTGAAGAGGTATTTAAACACCTGCGCCTCCAGGAAACATTCGTTGAACCTGAGGTATTGCTCGATATCAAACTTTCGGTAATCACCATACAAGGTATTATCAGCCTCTTAAATAAACCCGGCGATAACGGTGAGGCCATATACCCTGCACTGGTATTGCTACTGCAAGGACTGGAGGTCGATCCTGGCCTGATAACCCGGATTGATGCCATCATCGACGAGAAAGCAGAGGTGCGCTCCAGCGCTTCACCCAAACTGTCAGGCATCAGAAAAACCAAACATGCCATGGAGGTTCAGTCTGGCAGACGTATCAACCAATTGCTGGCACAGGCAAAGTCGCAGGGTCTCGTTGCCCAGGATGTCGAACTCGCCCTCAGAAACGGCAGGCAGGTAATCCCGGTAAGTGCCGCCTATAAACGGAAGATCAGAGGCTTTGTTCACGACCACTCCGCCACAGGACAAACGGTCTTTTTAGAGCCGGAAGAAGTATTTGAACTTAACAACCAGATCAGGGAACTTGAGTTTGAAGAACGCCAGGAGATCATCAGAATACTGAAGGAGTTTGCAGACTATCTCCGTCCGATGATCCCGATGCTACACCTGTGCTATGCCATGCTCGGCCATATCGATGCCATCCGGGCAAAGGCCAGGCTGGCACTGGAGATGGAAGCCTGCAAGCCCAGGCTGGCAGCTATGCCGCAGATGCGATGGATCAACGCCAGACATCCACTGCTGTTTCTCAGCTACAAAGCACAGAATAAGCATGTAGAACCCTTTACCATAGAGCTGGATGGGCAAAACCGCATCCTGGTCATATCCGGACCCAACGCCGGCGGCAAATCGGTATGCCTCAAGTCGTGCGGCCTGATACAATACATGCTTCAATGTGGCTTGCTCGTACCCATGGCCGACTATTCCGAAGCAGGCATATATCATGACCTATTTATCGACATCGGCGATGAACAGTCGCTCGAAAATGACCTGAGCACCTACAGCTCCCACCTGAAAAACATGACCTTCTTCGTCAACCACAGTGGTGAGCAAACCCTTTTTCTCATCGATGAGTTTGGCACGGGCACGGAGCCACGCATCGGAGGAGCCATAGCCGAGGCCGTTCTGGAAGCCCTGAACGACAGAAAAGCCTTTGGCGTTATTACCACACACTATGCCAACCTGAAGATACTTGCCGGGAAGCATCCCGGCATGGTCAACGGCTCCATGCTGTTCGACACAAAAAATATGAAGCCTCTCTTCAGGCTGAAAACAGGAAACCCGGGTAGCAGCTTCGCCTTCGAGATTGCCAGAACCATCGGACTGCCCGACAAAGTCCTTGACCGTGCCGCCAGACTGGCAGGCAGCCAGGATCTGGACTTTGACAGGCAGCTACAAGACCTCGAGCTAAAAAAGATCGAACTGGAACAAAAAGAAAAGCAATTACGCTCAGCTGATGGGTTTCTATCTGACCTTATCGACAAATACCAGGCACTTCATTCACAGCTGGAAGAACGCAAGGCAGAGATCATCCTGAAGGCCAGACAAGAGGCCAGGCAGATACTGGAAGGCACCAACAAGATCATCGAAAAAACCATCCGCGACATCAAGGAAAACCAGGCCCGGCAGGAAGAAACGAGGAAGGCAAGAAAGGCACTGGACGCTTTTACCCATGTACAATCGCGAAAGCTCGATGAGATGGAACCAGTAAAAGAACGGGAAAAGAACAAATCACCCAAAAAGCCCAAGCCTCAAATAACAATAGAATCTGGTCCTATTGAACCGGGCAACCCAGTAAGAATAACCGGGCAACAGGCTATTGGGGAGGTGCTTGAGATCAGCGGCAAGACAGCCATGGTATCTTACGGCAATGTAAAACTGAAAACACCACTCAGCAAGCTCGAAAAGATCAGCAAAGGTAGTCTGCCACAACAAAAAGAGAAGCCCAGAACAAAGCTTACATTCGACATCAATGAAAAGGCAGCAGATTTTAAGCTGCAACTCGACATCAGGGGGATGCGTGCTGAAGATGCACTAGCCAGTATGCGCACCTATATTGATGATTGTATACTTTTGGGCATCAAACAGGTAAAGATACTACACGGCAAAGGAGACGGCATACTCCGTGTAGTGGTACGGGAGTTCCTGCAAAAAGTGGATGAGGTTCACCGCTACCGCGATGAACATCCTGACCGGGGTGGTGCAGGTGCAACCATTGTCGACTTCCGCTAGGGGGTGTCCGAATCAAACAACTCCAGTTGGTTTTCGGTAACATAAGAAGGGGGTTGACTCTCCGGGCGATATCTCTCTACATGATTGTTTACCAACGTCTTAATAAAACGTATCGGCGTGGTTTTGTTCATGCGGCAGAACCTGTCCAGCGCAGACTTTTGTCCCTCTGTCAGTTTAAAATGTAGCTGACGGAACCTTATGGGTTTACGCTTGTGTTTTTTTGGGGCCATAATTCAAGGATTTATTTTTCTCTGATCAGGTAGACAAAAGTAGGGAAATGGTCACTGTAGCCGCCAAGGTACACCCCTCCCCCATACGACCTGAAGGGGTAACCCTGGAAACGTCCGGAAGGTTGTCGCAAAAACGGGGCGTTATATACCTCAGCCTTAAAGTATCGCCAGGTGCTAAAATCCTCTCCGAGAAAGGAAGGTGTGAGCAAAATCTGGTCAAACAGGCTCCACGTATCGCGCCAGGCATTGGAGCCGATTCCTCTTCTGAACAATGTTTCGAAAGGATTATACAATTCTTCAGCCCTTATCCCCTCTCGTGTACCCTTAGACCTGAGATGCTTACGCACACTCACATCGGTGGGATTGTCATTGAGGTCGCCCATCATAACCACCCTGGCACCTGGTTCTGCATCCTGAATGGAGTCTATGATGTGCCTGGCAATATCGGCCAGGGCGATGCGCAAGGGCCTGCTCCTTCGCTCTCCCCCTCGCCGGCTGGGCCAGTGAGCTACAATAAAATGCATACGCTCACCCAGCAACTCGCCCGTTAACAACAACTGATCCCTAGTAAGAAAATCCGGACGTCCTTCTATTATCGTGGGATAGGCCTTGCTGCTTATGTACCGGAAATACCTGGGCTGATACATAAAGGCCACATCTACACCCCTGGCATCCGGGCCAGGATAATGTACCACCTGGTAATCCCGTCCACGGATTAACTCATGGTTGGCAAGATCCTCAAGAACTTCGCGGTTCTCAACTTCTGCAAGGCCCAATACGGCAGGACCGTCAGGATTCAGGTCCTGGCCCATAGCAGCGATAACCTGGCTGAGGTTGCCAATCTTTTCCCAATAGCGCTCTGAAGTCCAACGATTAACCCCGGAAGGTGTAAAATCGTCATCACGAATCTCCGGATCGTTGATGGTGTCAAACAAATTCTCTACATTGTAAAACCCAATGCAAACGCTAAAAAAATCACGTTGTCCCCCAGCATCTCCCATTTGTTGGGAATATATGGGATGTATACCGCCAGAACAAAAGATGAAAATGAAAAAAACAACACAGCGATTTTTCATAAGGTTTTGGTAAATTTGATCTCAAAAATAACGAACTAACGCATGAAAGAAAAATTTTTTATACTGGTTTTTTTTATTTCAGGGCTGATGGCAATTTCCGTTGCTCAGAATATTCCTGATCAGATGTCTGAAGACCCTTTATTAACTGACACTTTGGATGCTGGTGCTGAAATTCCGGTCATCACACTTTCACCCGACCAGATCGAAGGAGATGGAGACTCTTACGACATTTCCAGCTTATTGCAGGGTTCACGCGATATTTATGTGTCAACGGCCGGGTATACCTTCGGCGCTGCCCGTTATCGAATCAGGGGGTACGACTCTGAAAACACCCTGGTGATGATCAACGGCATACCGGTTAATGATCCTGAAACCGGCAGGGCCTTCTATTCTACCTGGGGAGGCCTCAACGATGCTACCCGTATGAGTGTGGCACACCACGGCATCGGTGTTTCGCGGGAAGCCTTCGGAGGCATTGGAGGCGCCACAAATATTATTACCAGGGCATCCCAGTATAGTCCAACTACGCGTATCACCTATTCCAACGCAAACAGAAGCTATACACACCGGGCCATGTTTCTGCACGCAACAGGGCTGCAAGACAACGGATGGGCATTGACACTGAGCGGATCGAAAAGATCTGCCAGCGAAGGCTATGTAAAAGGCACTTTCTATGATGCTTATGCCTACTTTGTTTCAGCAGAGAAACGCATCACACACAACCATAGCCTCGGGGTGGTTGCCTTCGGGTCTCCATCAAGGACTGGAAGGCCAGGAGTAGCTACCCAGGAAGTGTACGACCTTACGGGAGACAATTTCTATAACCCCAACTGGGGCTTTCAGAACGGAGAGGTTCGCAACTCCAGGGTGAACAACTACCATACCCCCTACCTGATCCTGTCACATTATTGGAACCCCGGTTCTGACACTGAGATCACCACCAGCGCATCATATACCTTTGGCCGCGGTGGGTCAACAGCATTGAACTGGTACGACAGCCACGCCTCTTACGACGACACAAACTTCACCCTGGCAGGAGATCCCAGACCCGACTATTATCGATGGCTGCCCAGCTTCCACAAAAACGACCCCCATATGTTTGACTACCTGACAGACCTGTGGCAACACGATGCAAACTTCAGACAACTAAACTGGGATTGGCTGTACAATGCCAACAGCAAGAACCTTTTTGCCGTACAAAACGCCAACAACACACCTGGCAACACTGTTACAGGATTTCGTTCCAAATACATCATCGAAGAACGACGCACCGACCGCAACCAGTTTATACTGAAGTCGAACGTCACCCATAAGCTTTCTCCTCTTCACACCCTCTCCGGAGGATTCCATGTGTCACGAGCGAAAACACATCAGTTCAAGGTAATGGAAGACCTCCTGGGTGGTGATTGGTGGCTGGATATCGATCAGTTTGCAGAAAGAGATTTCGCCGACCAGACCATGTCACAAAACGACTTGCAAAACACCAACAGGCTTATTAAAGAAGGCGATCGCTTTGGATACGACTTTACCGGAAATATCAACAACTACGATGTGTTTGCGCAGAGCGAATGGGTATTACCCAGATGGGATTTTTATGTGGGTGCCAATGTATCTATAACCAGCTTCTGGCGAACAGGCCATATGCAGAATGCACGATTTCCGGAAAATTCCCTTGGCGACAGTGACAAACAACAGTTTACCAACTTTGGCATCAAAGGTGGCACCACCTATAAACTAACAGGAAGGCATTACTTTACAGGAAACGCGGCATACATGACCCGCGCACCCTTCTTCCGGAATGCTTACGTCTCTTCAAGGGTAAGGGATCATGTGATCGACAACCTGGATAGCGAATCAATCGTATCAGGCGACCTGAGCTATTTCATCAGGAGCCCGCGTTTTAAATCCAGGCTGAGCGTTTTTTATACCGATTTTAAAGATCAAACATGGTCGAGAAGCTTTTATCATGAAGACTTCCGCACCTTCGTCAACTATATCATGACAGGAGTTAATACCAGGCACCTGGGTGTGGAGCTGGGAATCGACATGGAGATCACCTCCAGCATATCAGCAAGCCTGGCTGCCGGCACCGGCGACTACTTCTACAACTCCAGGCCAAATGTGACTATAGCCCGCGACAATGACTTTGAAGTGATCGCCGATCAGCGGCTCGTGTACCTGAAAAACTATAAGATCGGCGGCATAACACATACCGCCGCCTCTGTTGGTCTGAGGTACGACAGCCCCAGATACTGGTTCGCCGGCATTAACGGGAATTACTTTGACAACCTCTATATCGATGTGAACCCTGACCGACGCACGGCAGATGCCGTGAAACACCTCATCACCAATGACCCACAGTGGGAACAGGTACTCAGTCAGGAGAAACTCGATCCGGGATATACCCTCGACATGTACGCCGGCAAATCATGGCGGATCAGATACAACTACTTTCTGAACCTGAATGTGAGCGTCAGCAACCTGCTGGACACAAAAGACTTTAGCATTGGAGGATTTGAACAGCTCAGGTACGACGCTGAAGACCCCGGCAAGTTCGCTTCAAAATATTTTTACCTGTATGGCAGGACCTTTTTCGTGAACCTGGGGTTCCGGTTTTAACATAAACAAAACATACAATATGAATCCAAAAAATTGGAACACACGCATTATCTGTACATTACTGGCAGCCTTTTTTCTAACTGCCTGCATTCACGATGATTTTGAAGCCCCTGCCACCTGGGAGATACCGATAGGCGAGGTGATTACCATAAATCAACTGAGGAATTTGTATGCCGGTGAAGCCATCACGTTTGATACAGACCTGTCTGTTTATGCTACCGTTACCATGGATGATAAATCGGGAAACATTTACCGGAGCGCTTTTATACAAGACCATACAGGAGCCATAAACCTTCGTCTGGTTGCACCCGGAGGTATATACAAAGGTGACTCTGTCAGAATCAACCTGAAGGGAACAACACTTGACTCATACCAGCGTATGTTGCAACTCGATAACATAAATGTGGATAAAAACATGGTTAAGCTGGATGTCCTGAAAGACCTGTCACCCAAAACCCTTACCATCTCACAACTGCGAACAGGAAGTTATCAGGCTCAACTGGTAAAGCTAGAGAATGTACAATTCAAGATTGCCGATGCAGGAAAACCCTTTGCAGATAAAGAGGGCCTGCAAAGCCTTAACCGGATACTTGAAGATTGTGATGGCAGCCAGGTCATTGTAAGAACCAGTGGATATGCCAACTTTGCAAATACCAACACACCATCAGGGAATGGCTCCCTCATCGCCGTGGTGTCACAGTTTCAAAACGACATTCAGTTATATATACGCCAGATAGAGGAGGTGCAACTGAATCATGACCGTTGTGCCATACCCGGCGATGACTATAGCCTGATCAGTATTGCCGAAATAAGGCAAAATCATCAGTCCGGAACAACAACCATACCAGCCAACAGCCGCATCGAAGGCACCGTCATTTCCGATCGCGAGAATGACAACCACCCTGGTCAAAACCTTTATCTGATGGATGAATCGGGTGCCGGAATAACCCTGAGGTTTTCTTCATTTCATAATTTCAGGCTGGGGACAAAGATCAGGGTCGTTTTTGCTTCACCAATGCCTGTCGGCACGTTCCGCGGACTGCTACAGATTGAAAATATCCCCCATGCCAACGCATACGACCTGGGCCCTTCTGTGTTACCCGATCCGGCAACGATCACTATGGCGCAAGCAATAAACAACATGGACACCTACCAGTCGACATTGGTACATTTTAACAATGTAACCATTAGTGGCGGCAACAACTTCAGCGGCAACCTAACCATCAGTGATGGCACCGGTCAGATGCTGCTATACACCTATCCATATGCATCATTCCATGGGACAGCTATACCATCAGGCAATGTAAGCATTACCGGAATCCTTTCATTTTATGATGAACCGCAGCTGCTCATAAGAAACCTGAACGACATTACACAATAAACAAATACGAACTGCCATGATCCGCAAACCTTATAGTTCCGTTGTTATCATCCTTACATGTATTGGTATGCTACTATATGCCTGCAGGGATGAAGCCCTTGACACGCCTCCCTTAAATGAAGCTGATGGTACACTTACGATCAAGGAGCTGCGTGAGTTATACACCGGGCAACAGGTTCGTTTTGAACAAAATATAGCGGTATATGCCACCGTAACGATGGATGAATCATCAGGAAACATCTATCGCAATATCTATATACAGGATGAAACAGACGGCATCAATGTCAGAATGGACTTCGCCTCGAACCTTCGGGAGGGCGACAGGATCAGGCTGGCGCTCAAAGGTACCGTACTAAGCAGTTACAATAACATGCTGCAGCTGGATTCGGTAGCCTTTGGCAAGAACCTGATCCGGCAGGAAAGTACGGATGCCATTACACCAGAAACCGTCGTCATTACAGATATCCTTACCGGAAACTACCAGGCCAGTCTGGTGAAAATAGAAGGGGTTCAGTTCTCTGTAAACGATCTTGGCAAAACTTTTGCCAATGTGGCTGACGGAACATCAGAAAACCGGACACTGACAGACTGTAACAACAACACCATCATCGTTAGGACAAGCCCGTTTGCCGACTTTGCCAATGAGTTGGTGCCTGAAGGCCATGGCAGCCTCGTTGCAGTAGTGTCACAATTCGGAAATGTTTGGCAGTTGCTTGTCAGACACTTTGAAGAGATTGACATGACAGGTGAGAGATGTGACAGCGGGGAGCCCTCCGGCCAGGGAACATTTGATGACCCGTATAATGTTGCCCATGCGATCACCTTTAACTCCGGGATCGGAGTATGGGTAGAAGGCTATATCATAGGGGTTATGGAAGATATGGGTGGCAGCAATGCACCGGCGTTTGAGCCTCCGTTTGTCAGGACAACAAATATCCTGATTGCTGACGATCCTGAAGAAAGAGAAGACATCCGGATCATGCCGGTACAATTACCCATTGGACGTGTAAGAGAGGCCCTCAACCTGGTAAATAATCCGGAAAACCTCGGCAAGCCGGTTAAACTGAAAGGGAACCTGGCAGCCTATTTTACACCCAGACCGGGGTTGCGTGATGTTTCTGGCTATTGGCTTGATGGTCAAGGTATTGGCGATGGTGGCGTATGGGATAACCTCACCACCATGAGCATATCTGCGGTAAGAGCATTAGATACAGGGTCAGCAACCAGCATTCCCGGCAACAGAATGATACAGGGAATTGTAATATCCGACAAAGATGCTGCAAACATCACCGGGAGAAACCTGAATATCATCGATGAAAACGATGGCACAGGGATTCTATTGAGATTTATCTCCAATCATAACTTCTCTATGGGTGCCAGAATAAGGGTTGAAGTGTCAGAGTTAGAGTTGTCGCGCTTTAACGGGTTACTGCAGGTCAACAACATCCCCAACAACCAGGCAGAGCTGATCAGCATGACCAGTATTCCTGCACCGGAAGAAACAACTATCGAAAACATACTCGGCAACATGGCCCATTTCGAGTCAAGGCTGGTCAAACTTACTGGCGTTACCGTCAGCGGTGGTGCAAACTGGGGTGGCTCGCGTACCCTTAATGATGGAACAGGTACCATCACGCATTTTACCACCAACTACAGTACATTTGCCAACACTGCCATCCCAACGGGGAAAGTAAACCTGACAGGTATTGTCGCGGTATTTAACAGTCCGCAAATCAATATTCGCAACCTGTCGGACATAGAGTAGTATGAATAGCTGGTACTCAACAATAGCCTGCCAATTATTTGGTTATGGCGGCTATTTATTTGGTAGAAGCAACCAGGTTTTCAACCACACATAGATTTGATCACCTCTACCAATCTCTTTACCTCTTCAACGGTATTAAACCGGCTGAGTGAGACCCTTACAGACGGATCTTCAGGTGCCCTGCCAAGGGCTTTTAACACATGAGAGCCAACGGAGCTTCCTGAAGAACATGCACTGCCTGATGATAAACATATGCCTGCCATATCAAAACGTGGAACAAGCATATCATGATCCGCTCTCTCTGGAAGCAGAATATTGATGATCGAATACAGGGAGTGTTGCTCCGCATCACCATTGAAACGTATGTCAGGAATGGCCTCTTTGAGTGATGCGATCAGGAATACTTTTAACCCCTCTATATACAACCTGTTTTCTTCCATCGATTCAACAGCCAGTTCCAGGGCTTTTGCCATACCGGCTATTCCACTGATGTTTTCAGTGCCGGCGCGCATGTTACGCTCCTGTCCTCCACCGGTAATAAAGGGCTCGAAAGGTATCCCATTGCGCACATAAAGGAAGCCAGCCCCTTTAGGCCCATGAAACTTATGAGCACTGCCAACAGCAAAGTCAAAAGAAAGTTTTGACATATCAATATCATACTTCCCAATGGTCTGAACCGTATCAGAGTGGAACAGGGCACCATACTTTTTGCATAAGCCCGAAACATCCTTCACAGGAAGTAAATTTCCGACCTCATTGTTGGCATGCATGAGACTAACTACCGTACCAGGAATACCCTGAAGCAATTCTTCCAGATGATCCAGGCATATATGACCGATTGGATCATGCTGCACATAATGCACCCTGATATCGAAATACTTCACCAAAGCCTCCAGGGTGCGAATTACCGATGGATGCTCCAGGCGGCTGCTGATAAAATCCTTTTTGTGAAGGTCTTTACAGCAACTCCACAATACGGCATTATTGGCCTCCGTTCCGCCGGAGGTAAAAATAACTTCCGAAGGAGAAGCATGTAGCAGAGAAGCGATCGATCGCCTTGATTGTTCAATTACAACCCGGGCCTTACGTCCGGATGTGTGTATGGCAGACGGATTGCCATACAACCCGGCATGACATTCGTTCATGACGTCAATTACTTCCGGAACTATCACTGTGCTGGCCGCATTGTCAAAATATATCATACGAGCAGATAGCATAATTAATTCTACAAAAGTAAACGTAATTATCCAATGAAGACAACTTACAGATTTATCCCATTAAATTAAGAATTATATTTTTTTTTAAAAACAAAACCGTATTTTTGTTTCATTGCAAGATTTCGCGAGAACAAACAGGTCATCATACACTTTATTCGACTGTTCTCCGGAATGTTTATATTCCGGTAACGAAAACCTATTGTTATAGTGGCAGATTGTCTGGTAATAATTCCAACATATAATGAGAAAGAGAACATTACCCGTATGATACGGAAGATAATGTCGTTGGATGAAGACTACCATATCTTAATTGTTGATGACAACTCCCCTGACGGAACCTCTGACGAGACAAAAAAGATCATGCCCGAACACCCCGGACGCCTTCATCTTGAAACCAGGTCTGGCAAGCTTGGGCTTGGCACAGCCTATGTTCATGGCTTCAGGTGGGCATTGAAGCGGCCTTACAAGTATATTTTTGAAATGGATGCCGACTTCTCCCATAACCCCGAAGACCTTAAAAAGCTTCACCGGGCATGCAAAGTCGATGGCTATGACCTGTCTATCGGCTCCAGGTATATCGACGGTGTGAATGTGGTAAACTGGCCAATGGGACGTATACTAATGTCTTATTTTGCGTCGACTTATGTAAGAATGGTAACGGGCATGGGAATACGTGATACTACCGCAGGCTTTAAATGTTACAGACGGGAAGTACTTGAAGCCATAGACCTGGAGAAAATCAGATTCACAGGCTACGCCTTCCAGATTGAGATGAAATTCAAGGCATGGAAGCTTGGATTCAAGATCAAAGAAGTATCGATCATCTTTACTGATCGCACCCAGGGATCATCCAAAATGAGTAAAGGGATATTTAAAGAAGCCGTATTGGGCGTTATCAGATTAAGATGGGATTTTCTGATCAACAAAAAAAGCTACCAGCCCTAAACCCTCAAAGCCATTTAAAACGCATGCCTGCTGTCGACCTGTTTCTCAAAAATGCTTCCATCGTAAATGAAGGTGTTATTTTTAAAGGACATCTGATCATCTCGGATGGCAAGATAAAGCGCATTATCAGAGGAGATGAATCACATCAAACCATTGAGACCGGCAATATCAGAACCATTGATCTTGATGGATGCCTCATCCTTCCGGGAGTGATCGACGACCAGGTACACTTTCGTGAACCGGGCATGACCTATAAGGCAGACCTGTCGTCCGAATCAAAAGCCGCCGTGGCAGGTGGGGTTACCAGCATCATGGATATGCCCAATACCAGGCCGCAAACCATTACCCAGAAACTTCTGGAAGAGAAATTTCTTATGGGACAGAACAGCTGCCTCTCCAATTATTCCTTTTATATGGGAGCCACCAACGACAATATTGAAGAACTGATGGTGACCGACATGCAACATGTATGTGGCATCAAAGTCTTTATGGGGGCTTCAACAGGAAATATGCTGGTCGACAAAACGGAAAGCCTCGAACGAATCTTTCGCATCAAACGCATCCCCATCGCCACGCATTGTGAAGACGAGAACACTATACAGGCCAATCTGGCCAATGCTGTAAAGACTTACCAGAACAACATCCCGGTATCCCAACATCCAATCATCAGAAGCCACGAGGCCTGTGAAGTTTCATCAAGGCTGGCCATCTCGCTGGCAGAACGCTTTGGCACAAGGCTGCACCTCCTTCATTTGAGCACGGCCAATGAAATGCGACTGCTCGACAACACCATAGCTCTGGGTGAAAAGCAAATCACGGCTGAAGTATGTGTACACCACCTGTGGTTCTCAGCAAAGGATTACGAGCGTTTAGGATCGCTAATAAAATGGAATCCCGCCATTAAATTTGAATCGGACAGGAATGCCCTATTAAAGGCACTGCAGGAAGGCTATCTCGACGTCGTCGCCACCGATCATGCACCTCATACCTTTGAAGAGAAACAGGAACCGTATAAGGACTGCCCTTCCGGTGGCCCCATGATACAACACTCCCTGCTGGTGATGTTTGAGTTGGTTCACCAGGGGCTGATAAGCCTGGAGAAGATTGTCGAAGTAATGTGCCATAACCCGGCCATATGTTTTGGAATTAAAGACCGTGGCTATATCAGGGAGGGTTATGCAGCCGACCTGGTTGTGGTAGACCCCAACAAGTCGCAAACCATCACCAAAGAAGACCTGCTTTATAAATGCAAATGGTCGCCAATGGAAGGCAGTACATTAAAATCATCTGTAATTTATACCTTTGTAAACGGGGTTCCCGTATATGATAACGGAACCATCCATGATGCTGTAAAAGGTCAGGCACTGCAATTCTCCAGGTAGGCAAAGTCTGCCACAAAACAGACCGTATGAAGAATATCCTGATCATTTTTTTTCTCTCTGTAATGGTCACCTCTTGCAATTTCTTCCGTGCACCGGGAAAAGACAAGTGTGATAAGATCATTCCCTTAAAGAAGATGACAGATATCCTGGAAGACGTTTATCTGCTTGAGGCCTATATGATTAGTTCTCAGAGCAGCCATATGCACGGCAGAGACTCTGTCATGTACTATTATGGTGGCTTGTTTGAGAAGCATGGTGTTACCAAATGGGAGTTTGAGATGGCCCTGAATTGCTATCTGCTTAATGAAAGAGACATGCTCACCATCCATGAGGAGATACTTCAGCGATTCAGTCTGCTGCAAAGCAAAGCAGAACAGATCATATCCCTGGAAGAAAAATTGGAGAATAATGGTGATGATGCCGGCAAGAAGATCACTGAATACCAAAAAATTCCGGACAATTGGCACCTTGGCATCCCGAAAGAACCTGAAAGCAGGCTGGATTCATTGTTATTCCGTATCAAAGGATGGCCACCTATTGAGGAAGAAAAGCCTCAGACCGATTTAGAAAACGCCGACACCCTTCGGTAATTCAGAAAGTAGCTATTATTGGTTCAAAACAGGCCGTTAACCAGTTTGTCATCTGCCAGGTATGGCATGGTCACTTGTAGCCGGGGTTCTTGATTCATTGCCCTGTTAATGGCATACATGGCTTCTTTATTGCGTGCCCAGCTTCTTCTGGCAATACCGTTGTTCACATCCCAGAACAGCATATTACGTATACGGTTGTCGCACGCTTCACTTCCATCCAACACCATCCCGAATCCTCCATTGATTACCTCCCCCCATCCAACGCCCCCGCCATTGTGGACAGACACCCAGGTTGCCCCGCGAAAGCCATCCCCAATCACATTCTGAATGGCCATGTCGGCGGTAAACTGACTTCCGTCATAAATGTTTGATGTTTCACGGTATGGGCTGTCTGTGCCACTTACATCGTTGTGATCGCGTCCCAAAACCACCGGGCCACGTAGTCTCTTTTCGCGGATAGCCTGGTTGAAAGCCAAAGCAATCTGTATCCGCCCCTCACTGTCGGCATACAGGATACGTGCCTGAGAGCCCACTACCAGCTTATTGCTGCCAGCCTGTTTTATCCATAGGATATTGTCGGCCAGCTGCTGGCTTATCTCCCTGGGTGCTTCATTCATCATGCCCTCAAGGATGGTTACAGCCAATTCGTCGGTATGCCTGAGGTCGTCAGGATCGGAGGAGGTGCACACCCACCTGAATGGGCCAAACCCATAATCGAAACACATAGGCCCCATGATATCCTGCACATATGATGGATACCTGTAACGGCCGTCTGGCAGAAAAATATCTGCACCTGCCCTGCCTGCCTCAAGCAAAAACGCGTTGCCGTAGTCCCAAAAATACATCCCTCGTTGTGACAAGCTATTAATGGCAGCAACATGGCGCTTCAGTGAAGCCTGTACCTTTTTCTTAAATGCGGCAGGATCATCGGCCATCATATCGTTCGCCTGTTCAAAGGTAAGCCCTGCGGGGTAATAGCCGCCAGCGTAAGGGTTATGCAATGAGGTCTGGTCAGAGCCCAGTTCTACCCTGATATCCTTTGCAACAAATTGTTCCCACAAATCTACAATATTGCCCTGGTAGCCTAATGATACCGCCTCACGGTACGCTTTGGCCTTCTTTATCCGCGCAATTAATGTGTCAGTGTCATCATAGACCTCATCGACCCACCCTTGCTCATAGCGTGTCCTGATCGCCTTTGGGTTGACTTCCGCCACTATACCGATGGCTCCTGCAATGACAGCCGCTTTGGGCTGAGCACCCGACATGCCACCCAGTCCGCTGGATACAAAAAGCTTGCCTGCCAGGCTTGTGTCAGAACCGCCAAGCCTCCTTCCGGCATTTAATACCGTAATGGTTGTACCGTGAACAATACCCTGGGGACCAATATACATAAATGAACCGGCAGTCATCTGACCATATTGGGTAACACCCAAGGCATTAAAACGCTCCCAGTCGTCAGGGCTGGAGTAATTGGGTATCATCATGCCATTGGTGATTACCAGTCTGGGAGCATCCTTTCCTGACGGGAACAACCCCAGAGGATGACCACTGTAGAGCACCAGTGTTTGTTCATCGGTCATTTCCGCAAGGTATTTCATACAGAGTAAATACTGCGCCCAATTCTGGAACACGGCACCATTTCCTCCATATGTGATGAGCTCGTGAGGATGCTGTGCCACTTCAGGATCCAGGTTGTTGCTGATCATGAGCATAATGGCAGCAGCGGCGCCTGAAATATGCGGGTAATCATCTATGCAACGCGCATAGATTGGATATGACGGCCTGAAGCGATGCATATAAATGCGGCCATACTCCTGTAATTCGCGTGCAAACTCGGGGGCCAGTGTATCATGAAACCTGATGGGGAAATATCGAAGCGCATTCCTGACAGCCAACATCTTTTCAGCTTTCGACAGAATATCTTTTCTGCGTGGGGCGTGATTTACCGAAGGGTCAAATACCGGTTCGGCAGGTAATTCGTCAGGAATTCCCTGTAATATGGCTTGCCTGAATGAATGATCGTCCATAGCCTGATCGTTAAGAAATTGGTAAACATTACAAGTTGGATGGGATGAAGGCGTTACTCACACACAGCTTCCTCCACATCAAACTCAAAAATATCCCACGAAAACCAATTTTCTTCTATCATCGACATATTGATACCTTCGGCACTGAACCGCATATCGGTTCGTGATCCCCTTCGCCGCTGGCCAGGTTTCAGACACACTTCATTGTCGGCACTGGCCAGGAAAAGTTGTTGGTCACGGTAAAAACCTACCGAATAGGTTATGGCCACAGAATGTGGATTCATATTGGTAAACTGCAGGTATAAAACAGCATCGCTATTTCGATTCAGAAGGTTTGCCCTGGTCCATCGATACTCTACCTTTATACTGTCTTGAGTTTCTAAGTAATGATATTCTACCTGTTGCGATTTTACCTGACCTGCGGCGGCCAGAAAAAGCAACAACATTGCCATGCGGATTCCGATTTTCATAATTGACATATTTTGATGATTAAACCTGAAAATGAACGTAATTCAATACAAAAAACAGACCAAAATCAATATTGCTCCCTCGATTCTTTCAGAATATAGTACAGCAGCTCCCTGGCTCTGAACAATTGTGCCTTCACGGTGCCAAGAGGCAAGTCTAATTTCCGGGAAATCTCCTCATAACTTAACTCATCAAAATACCTGAGCTGAATCAGATTCTGATATCTGGGCTTTAATCTTTTAAGTACCTGTCTGACCACCATGACTTTTTGATTTCTGATCATCGGTTCTTCCGGCCCCCAACCTTCCTCTCCGGGCATACTGTCAGTATTATCGGCACTCTCAACCACCTCATTACCCTCATTCTTCAATACATTTTTTTTCTTCTTACGGATAAAGTCAATACAATGGTTGGAAGCTATCCTGAACAGCCACGTGCTGAATGCGTAATCAGGTGTATATTGCGACAGGTTTGCAAAGGCTTTGCCAAACGTCTCAATCGTTAAGTCCTCAGCATCTTCCCTGTTGCCAGTCATCTTTAGCAGTAGAAAATAAATGGTATCCCAATACAGATCCATGATCTCGGAAAAGGCCGTCTGACAATTGTTTGCGAGGGCTTCCTTGATCAGCTTATAATCTCTGACACCTTTTTCTGTAAGTTTGGAACCTATTTCCATGTTTGCTTGCTATAAAACAGACTTGCCAACACAAAAATAAAACTAATAAAAGGATATACCAGTTCAAAAAGGATTGAATACGGAAAAATATTACGTTCATTGAATCTGGCAGTAACCTTTGAAAAGATGATCATCTGGGTAAATAAGCGCAATAGAAAGACTCCGGCAGCCATAAAAGAGACCATCCCAATACCACCAATTACCAAGGTGGAAATAAACAGCGGATAAAACAGAAACTGCGTGAAAGAGAACATACCCAATAGTCGTTTATGCCTTCTTTTATAGTACTTCCCGGTGGTATGTTTTTTTCGTTTCTGGTTCAGCCACGCCTTAAATGAATTTGTTGGGGCTGTAATGGTAAAGCTGTGTGGACTGATTTCGATGGCGACATTGTCTTTCGTGGCAGTCTGGTTAACAAACAGGTCATCATCGCCAGAAAGTATCTTATAATGTGACGTAAAGCCTTTCACCCTGTAAAACAACCCCTTTTTGTAGGATAGGTTTTTCCCCACGCCCATATAGGGGATTCCTGCCAGAGCCATACTCAGGTATTGCATAGCTGCAAACAAGGTATCAAACCGTATCAGTTTATTGAGCAGGCCGGGTTTTACTTCATATCCTCCATAACCCAACACCAGCTCCGTTTGTCCTTCGAAATTGTCGGCCATCCGGGTGATCCAATGTGGACCAGCAGGCCTGCAATCAGCATCGGTAAGTAGCACAACATCACTTTTTGCCGACTTGATGCCAATAGACAATGGCAGCTTCTTTCCCTTGAAGAAGTTCACACTATCTTTAAGCGTCACGACCTTCAGATGCCCATATTTCGCCTCCATCTGTTGCAAAAAGTGGGCACTGTCATCGTCAGAAGCGTCATCAACAACTACCACCTCATAGTCGTGATAGTCTTGTGTGAGAATATAACGCAGATTCTTTTTGAGGTTATTGTATTCATTATGGGCACTGATAACCACTGACACGGAGCCTGTATAAGTGTTTTTTGACTTGGGCTTGTAAAATGCCAGCCGTGAGAAATATACCCAATAGTAAAACAACTGAATCAATCCAACACCAGCAAACATGAAAAATAGTATCCACGGAAGTTCCCATTCTACTTCATATAACCAATTCATCGTATGCACGGAGTTCATTCCTTTTATCAAAGATGCAAATTTACCAGTTCCAACGGAATAGTTTCTATCTTTGAAAAAATATTCATCATTATATGGACTTTGTTCTTGAAGCCCGTGATCCGGGTAGTAAGGCGCGTGCAGGAACCATTACCACATCTCACGGAAGCATTGCCACACCTGTCTTTATGCCTGTTGGCACCGCAGGTACCGTTAAAGCCCTTCACCATGTAGATCTGACCGAAACTGTAAAGGCAAGGATTATTTTGGGCAATACCTACCACCTGTACCTTAGGCCGGGCCTGGACGTGCTGGAACCTGCAGGAGGACTACACCAGTTTATGTCGTGGGATAAACCCATTTTGACCGACAGCGGGGGTTACCAGGTATATTCCCTGGCCCACCGGCGCAAACTTACGGAGGAAGGAGTTACGTTTCAATCTCATATTGATGGATCACGGCATATGTTTTCTCCTGAAAAAGCAGTCGATA
This sequence comes from Bacteroidales bacterium, assembly GCA_007128045.1. Lineage (GTDB taxonomy): Bacteria > Bacteroidota > Bacteroidia > Bacteroidales > UBA7960 > SKYG01. Next base: position 27,002 of record SKYG01000226.1, read on the forward strand.
TTCAACGTGTCATCGGAGCAGACATCATTATGGCCTTCGATGAATGCACTCCTTACCCATGTGATCATGACTATGCCCTCAATTCCATGCAGCTCACTCACCGGTGGCTCGATCGTTGCCTGACACATTTCCGGAACACCTCCCCTTTATACGGACATGAACAGAGCCTGTTTCCCATTGTTCAGGGCAGTACGTTTCATAATCTGAGAAAAGAATCGGCATACTATATAGCTGACAAACAATGCCCTGGAAACGCTATTGGGGGCTTGTCGGTCGGAGAACCTGCAGAGATAATGTACGAAATCACCGAACTGGTCTGTGATATCTTGCCACAGGAAAAACCCCGCTACCTGATGGGAGTAGGAACACCTGCAAATATCCTGGAATGTATTTCTTTGGGCATTGATATGTTCGATTGTGTAATGCCAACAAGAAACGGAAGAAACGGCATGTTGTTTACACGGGCAGGCATCATCAACATCAGAAACCAAAAATGGAAAAACGACTTCTCTGTAATCGATGAGCATGGAACGGCATATGTTGACCAGCATTACACAAAAGCATACCTTCGCCACCTATTTGCTGCCAACGAAATGCTGGGCCCAATCATTGCCAGCATGCACAACCTGAGTTTCTATCTGTGGCTGGTCGACGAAGCCAGAAAACATATCATGAAACAAACCTTCCAGGGTTGGAAACAATCCATGACAGAAATCCTCACACGCAGGTTGTAAGAGGCAATATCTATCCAACGAAACTATCAGAACACCGAATAAAGGTTCAGACAGTATGGATGACGCCAGCTCTCCCCATAATGACAAAATGGGAGAGCTTTAAAAATAAGCGTATCTTTGATGCGTTATCTGGTAAACAGCCCCCCATGCTGAAAACAATTGACTACTATATCATCAGGAAATTTCTGGGTACATTCTTTTACGCCATTAGCCTGATCATTCTTATTGTGATCATTTTTGACTTTTCAGAGAAGATCGACGATTTCATTGAGAAAAAAGCACCTCTTGATGAGATCATCTTTACGTATTACATAAACTTTAGCCCATATTTCGTAAATCTCTTCAGCCCCCTGTTTACCTTCGTGGCCGTGATCTTTTTCACGTCGCGGCTGGCTTTCAATTCTGAGCTGACCGCCATACTTAGTTCAGGGATCAGCTTTAAAAGACTGCTCGTTCCTTACCTGATATCCGCCGTCATATTATCGGCCCTGTCGGTTTACCTCTCCAACTTCCTGATACCAAACGCAAACCAGAAACGGCTTGATTTTGAATACACCTATGTAAAAAACCCACAGAGCTTCAGAGACCGAAACATCCACCTGCAGATCAGACCAGGGATATTCGTCTTTATGGAAACATTCAATGAAAGAACCTCTATCGGCCTGCGCTTCTCTCTGGAAAAGATCAATGAAGAAGGACTGTATTATAAATTGATGGCCGAAAGGGTTACCTGGGATAGCATCCCTAAGAGCTGGAACATTAAAAATTATAATGTCCGAACCATTGATGGACTCAATGAAACACTGTACTTTGGTGAAGAACTTGACACCATTCTACCGTTCACACCACAGGATTTTATCCATAACCTGGCAGAGATGGAGACCATGAACCTAAGCGAATTACGCGCCTTTATCGACAATGAGCGATTGAAAGGATCTGACAATGTGAAATTCTATGAGGTCGAGAAACACCGTAGGATGGCATTCCCTTTTGCCACAATTGTACTAACAGTGATTGGGGTGGCTTTATCAAGCAAAAAAGTAAAGGGAGGAATCGGACTACACCTAGGGTTGGGGCTTGGACTGAGCTTTGCCTTTATCCTGTTTATGCAGGTATCAACAACATTTGCAACCAATGGAAACCTCCATCCGGCTCTGTCGGTTTGGATACCAAACATCATGTTTGGGCTATTGGGCATTTACCTTCTCAAAATTGCCCCAAAATAGAGCACATGTCATCAAACGCAACTCAGCTTTTTTGCTTAATAAAAAAGTCAGGTAGTAAATAACCCATCATCCCACCCCAGATGATACTCATTACCGGACTGGAAGTGATTGCACACCCGCCGGTGTTGCAACCAACCAATGCATAATAGGCATAACCGCCTATCACACCTACTAAAGTAAACAGGCCAATAACAAGTAAATACTTATTGCGTGCCAGACGCAAAGGCCTGAACCAATTTTTAAATATATTCATCCGATTTGTCGCTTTTTGACTTTGATAATGTATGGCTTAAGAAATAACACCCTGATTCTGGGTTGCTAAGTTACATTCAGAACAGACTCAATAGCCTTAACAAACTCCTGCTTTGGCAAAGCCCCCGCAGCCATTTGCGGCTGTGCACCCATAGGTACAAACAGTATGGAGGGAATGCTGCGAATACCGAAGACAGACGCCAGATCACGCTCCTTTTCTGTATCCACTTTGTAAACATCAAGCTTTCCTTCATACTCCTTTGATAACTCCTCCAACACGGGAGCTACCATCTTGCATGGACCACACCAATCTGCATAAAAATCAATAATACAAGGCTTATCACCTTCAAACTTCCACTCTTTATTTGTTTCAAAATTAAACACCTTCTCTTTGAAACTATCTAATGTTAAATGTTCCATAAAATATTCCTTTCTTGTTTTTGGATTGATATAATTTACAACAGTTCCCTGATGGCAGCAGCCAGTGTTTCTTTCTGCTGTACGCCGACATAGCGTTTTACAGGCTCTCCATCCTTAAAAATAATCAGGGTGGGAATGCTCCTGACCTGATATTGTGCAGCCACAGATCCGTGAGCATCAACATCCAGTTTGCTGATCACTGCATCACTGCCAATATCGATGGCAAGATCATCAATGATAGGTCCCTGTATCCGGCAAGGAGGACACCAGGTAGCCCAAAAGTCAACCAATACGACACCTTCGGATATCGTATTGCCGAAATTGGCCGCTGTAAGGATCTTCACAGCACCCTCTGAATAAGCTTCCGATGAAACTTCAACGGGAGCATTGTTGCCTGTTGTAGAGCTGCGGTTAAAGAAAGAAAAAACCAGTACAGAAACTGCAATTACGCCCAGGGCAATAAACATAGGTCGCAAACTCGTTTTGCTTTTGTTGCTTGATTTTGATACTTGTGACATACTTCTAGTTTTTAATATTATGGTTAAATTTTTCGTATTTCAAGACATTTGCCTTCAAAGATGAACAAAACTATTTTTATATATTACTGATATTCAATTATATAAACCTAACACCTCATCAACATTTTCAATACATAAAGATATGTATATATTTAGTTATGGCAAAACGTTTCTTGTTAAAAAAACAAAAACCGGAAGAAGGTGATCCCGGAACGCATAAC
>SKYG01000354.1 GCA_007128045.1 Bacteroidales bacterium
AGGATACTGTGGCCCCGCAATGACCGGGGTCGTTGGGTGTGATGATGTTCTCAGGAGGCGGATGGTCTGGATGCATTGTGGGTGGCTCCACGTCGATGACGGTGACTTTGAATCCTGCTGTTGCGGCGTTTCCGTAGGCGTCGGTGACGGTATATTGCACCTCGGTAGGTCCTGGCGGGAATACATGTCCTGGCTGGTAGTTGCTTGTCACACCTGGCTCGCCGCAGTTATCTATAAAGCCGGGAGGTTCCCAGTGAGTGGTGCCGCCACAGTGTCCCGGGTCGTTGGGTATGGTAATGTCTTCGGGCGGCGGATGGCCCGGATTCATTTCGGGTGGATCCACGTCGATGACGGTGACCCTGAATCCCGTCATGGTGGTGTTTCCGTGCACGTCGGTGGCGGTGTATCGTACGTCGGTATCCCCGACAGGGAAGAAGTCGCCCGGCTGGTGGCTGCCTGTTACGGATCCCGGGTCGCAGTTGTCGCTGACGGGGGGTGGCTCCCATTGCACGGTAGCGCCGCACTGGCCTGGGTCGTTTCCGATATGGATGTCGTCAGGAGGCTCCATTTCGGGTGTTTCCACGTCGATGACGGTGACGAGTTGTTGACAGGTGTTTGTGGCTTCGTAGATATTTATTGCTGTCCAGGTAATCATGGTATTCCCTACAGGATATTCTGAAGGGGCATCATTGAATAAATGGGTGATCCCAAAGGGGTCTGTTACAAGCGGCTCATCGAGTTCGATACCTGAAGCAAAGCAAACCCCTTCATCGTTCGTTGTAACCATATCAGGGGAGCATTCAATAAGAGGATAGTCACCTGGGTCGATGACAAGCAACATACAGTCTGCGGCCGGGGTTGTGCATGGTGGTATAGGCTGAGCAGTGATGCACAACTCGACCTCTCCGTCTGTTATATCTGAAATACCTGGGATATAGGTGCTCTGGGGGTTGAACGGATGATCAAAAAATCCATCACCCGATGTAGTCCATTCACTGGCATCGGAGTGATCAGTGAATGCGTCATGCATAGCAATCTGTTCACCTGCGATAATAGATTTATTGGAGCCGGCATAGGCTATAGGCGTGGGGGCTACATGAATAAGAAAGTCGCAGGTGCTGATAGCACCAAAGGGATTTGAGTAGGTATAGACAATTAAAAATGCGCCGGATCCGGTTTCAAGCGGGAAGAACATACCGTCATGAATGCCGGGTCCTTCATAGATGCCACCTTCGGGTGTTGCCCCTTCGAGCGGGAATGGTGGTGTGTCTATGCACACATGATAATCGATAGGGCAAACCGCTTCAACGGGATGCAATACATCGCCAAAAAGGCTAAAGGAGAGGTTATGGTCAACGGTGATCAGGTCTGATATGATCAGTGATGCTTTAATCCAGGGTTCTGGGTTTCGCCAATGATATTCTTCTAATATGGTTGGAGTCTGTTGTTTTTTCCATTTCCATTGTCCCTTAGACAAAGGCATGATAACTTGAACGGACAGCCAGTAGTGGCCGGGATGGAATTCAAAGGGAGGTGGGAAAAGCACCAGGTTTCCATCAGCATCAAGATTGAACTCCAGGTCAATGTTAAAAAACGGAATTGTTTCAGGATGACCAGGAGCACCCACATGGTTGAAATATGACAGCACACCATGTATCGGTAACAACACATCAGGTTCGCTGAATAACCCAGGCACAACGATTTCATGGATGATCCAACGTTCCCCATCCGGAACGATGAAGTCGTCGGCAGCCTGGCAGTCAAACATCGGCTCATCAGGGAATATCTGCGATGGTACAGCCTCCTCTGCTGATAGCGCAATCATTTGGTCATGAAGCAGTGTGTGTTGCGAACGGATGAGGCTATTTGAATTATTTTGTGTTATGTAGTGTGGGTTGCCCAATAATACTGGGATTGCCAGACAGATAAAATTTAAACAAGCGATTAAACTACAAACAAGTTTTTTCATGACAAAGCCTTTTAAATCATGACAAATAACCGGCAGCGAGACGTATAGTCAGATTATCTAAGGCAGGTCAAACGAAGTACAGTCAATTGAAGGGAAGATCATTCAAAACCTGTATTGAAGGAAGCGCATACTTGGCCTGTCGCGTTCAAATATATGAAATATATTTATTACAAACAATACGTTAGGCTAAAATAACTGTATGTTTACAGAGAAATAAGTATCATGCATGGAGTTAAAATAACACACGTATTGAGCAATAATAATTTTTGTGTAACAATAACCTCTATTGGTTATAAAATGGGTTGGAGAGATATTAAAAGATTACACAGATAAGCTGTGACATATCGACAAGTATAAATAATTGCAGGTAATATGATGTCCAATAATTTTTTTTGTATACCTGGAAGTTGTTTCCTGAGAACACTTGCTTGTTAGTATGGTATCTATCTGGCGCCTCCCCCGCCGGATGCTGCACCTCCTCCTCCGCCCATGCTACCTCCACCTCCGGCGCCTGTAGCGGAGCTCATGGTTGTTGCTGCAGATGTGATGACCTTTCCGATGGTGTCTCCATATGATCTTGTTGAAGATGTGTGGAAAACAATCCATGGAAGGTAACCTTGGTAGCCATCTTTGTCAAGCCGTTTGAGGAACCTTTGCATATGGTAGTTGCCAAGACCTAAAGCCACCCCATAAATGACATATTGTGCCAGAGATTTTATGCTGGTTTCTTTTTTGAGGCCTTTTTTATGGACGCTTTCCCGCGTCCTTCCTGCCTGACCATCCGTTTCCATTTCATAAAGAAGCGTTGCGTCTTGGTTTGCTTTTTCTGCATGACTGACAGATTCAACTTGTCTTGTCCGGCAGCCAGGTCGTCGAATAAGAATGTAAGCAGTGATTGTTCGTACCCTGTTAAATCGGCTTGTTGCCTATCCCACACATTACGGTCGACTTCCAGCCAGGTGTCTGTTTTGTTGCTTACAGACAGAAATGATTTCTTTCTCTCTTTCTCAGTGATTGTAAGTATGCTTTTATTTGCCATGTCGAACAGGGTCGCCAGCATGGCATCGAGGGTAATGGTTTCGTAATGAATTAAGTAGTTGATGAGTGCAGGCTTTTCATTCGATGGAGATAAGGCCTTTTGCTGGTGTTCCGGATCAGTGGCTGGTCGCCTACCAAATTTCATAAAAATCCAGACCCATCCCATGATAAGCATTATGCCAAGGGGGATGGCCAGGGATCGGCCTGTTTCGTGTCGTTTCTCCTTTTTCAGGTTGCGTTGAATGTCTTTTTCCCTTTGCATGTTGGCTTCTTGGGCCCAAGCTGCTTCCTCAGCCAAAATATCGGGGGCGGCCAGGCCATGAAGTGGAGGCAGGCCGGCAAAGAGATCCTGGGGGTAGAGCGCTCTGACTTCCATATAGGATGTAGATGGGAGCCGGGGTAGGCTTGCCAGGATATTACCGTTGGAAAGGGTTTCAGAGACAATATGCAGTGATCCATGCCACCACTGTCTGATATGTTCATTAGAAAGAACTGCAGGAGGAATGATTCTAACCTGGATATTCTCGATAGGTTTGTTCCAATCCGGAGAGATAACCTGGTAATACATTACGGCAACGTCTTCATATCGCTGTATGGCACCATCAACTTTGAAGCGAATGGTAAAAGTCCGTGTGGTGTCTTTAGCCTTGTAGAACCATTGAAGTTCTTTCATGTCTTGTTTCTCAACAATACGCATACTCCCCGGTTCACGATTCATTCCATGCAGGAATGGTGTTCCATCTTCAGATACTTTGATTTCAGTGAACCTTGCCATCCCGTTTGTGGGGAAGGTTCTAAAGCCCTCGCTATAGCTTCCTTCGAAAGAAAAGGTTCGATTTTCCTCTACCCTCATTGATCCATCGGCTTCCAGCCAGATGGTCACCTCAAGGCCGGGGTAACTGTAATCACGTGCTGAGAGCTGACAGGCGACAAGCATGAGGGCTATCAGTAAGATGGTTTTTGTTTTCATGACCTGTTTAATGTCAGCGCTCAGTACTTTCTACTTCTGCATCGCATCATCAAAAGCAATATCTGATGGCTTAAAGTCAATTTCTTTGGTGAATTTACATGATTCGCGGGCTCCTGCTTCCCTGTCCATGCCGCTGTCTTCCCATTCGATGGATAGCGGGCCGTTATAGCCAATGTGGTTCAGGGCACGGATAATTGACTCAAAGTCTATCCGTCCCCGGCCGATGCTTCGGAAATCCCAATAGCGTCGGATGTCGCCAAACTCGGTATGCCCGCCAAATACGCCAACTTCGCGGCAGCTTCTGCTCCAGTACACATCTTTCATGTGCACATGGAAGATGCGGTCGGCAAATTCATACAAGAACTGAACATAATGAACTCCCTGGTATCCCAGGTGGCTGGGGTCATAATTAAACCCAAATGCGGGATGGTGGTCAAGCGCTTCGAGTGCGCGGCGGGCTGTAGCAATGTCGAAGGCGATCTCGGTGGGATGAACTTCCAAAGCGAAGCGCACGCCTAATTCTTGATAGGCATCCAGGATTGGTTTCCAGCGACGGGCGAATTCTGCAAACCCATCGTCGATCATTTTTTTTGGGGTAGGAGGGAAGGAATACAGTAGATGCCAGATGGGACTGCCGGTAAATCCTATTACCGTATCCAGGCCGAGCCGTTTGGCTGTTTCTCCGGTTTTGATCATCTCTGCCGCTGCTCTTTGTCTGACTCCTTCCGGGTCTCCGTCACCCCAGATATAGTTGGGCAGGATGCTTTTATGGCGTTCGTCGATGAGGTCGCACACACATTGCCCCACGAGGTGGTTGGAAATGGCAAATAGCTGCAGGCCGTAGCGTTCGAGAAGCTTTTTGCGGCTGTCGCAATACGCCTGGTCGGCTTTATCAACTTCCATATGGTCTCCCCAGGCGCAGAGTTCCAGTCCATCATATCCAAACTCTTTGGCTTTTTGGCACATGATTTCAATGGGCAGGTCAGCCCATTGTCCGGTGAATAGTGTTACAGGTCTTGGCATAACGTGGTTGGTTTATGGTTTATGGTTTATGGTTTCATAAACAAATATACATTTTCTGTTTAAGTTAGAAAATCCTGTTGTACATTATTTTAAAAAAATAGTCCGCACACACCTTTTGTGGGGAGTGTACGGACTTAAAGAGGTAATGGATGTAAGCCCAGGTAGGTTATCAGAACTTTGCCCTAAGATGTTAAATGCTAAAACAGAATAGGGTTTTGGCCTGATAATAGACTGTATTATGACCATGCCGGGTTTTAACCACTCTTATACCAGTGCGCCGGAAATAAGGAATGTAGCGGCAAAGGCTATGATGGCATACAGTTCCGGGAATACAGCCAGGATCATGGTGTTTCCGAATACGTTATGTCCGGAGCCGATGGCGGCGATACCGTTGGCGCACACCTGGCCTTGCCTGATGGCCGACAGCAGGCCGACGAACCCAAGTGCCAGACCAGCGCCAAAGATGGCTGCGGCGTTTGTCCAGGAGATGTCGGGCACCAGGTAGCCGGAGAGGATAAAATATCCCATAAAACCGTAGAGGCCCTGTGTTCCGGGTAGTGCGCTAAGGATCAGGTAGTTTCCAAATGCTTCGTCATTTTTCTTCAGAGCACCTACAGATGCATTTCCACCCATGGATACGCCAAAGGCACTTCCTATACCGGCCAGGCCGATCATCAATCCGACTCCTATGTAAGCTAAAATAATTGGTTGCATAATGTACAAATTTAATTTAATGAGACTTTAAGTGATTTTTCTGAATGGATTATATTGTTTGCCACCGCCTGAGAAGCCGGCGTTTTTATAGAATTCGACAAATGTCAGACGCATGGGGTGGACGAAAGCGCCCAATCCTGACATAAAGATATTGATACCGTGACCAATTACGAGGATAACCACCATGATCAGAATATTCAGAACGGGTATACTTCCGCTCATTTCGACGGCGAGGCTGTTGAAGACGAAGCCCATGATGGCACTTGATATACCCAGAGCAAACAATCGGATGTATGAGAGCAAGTCGCCGAGGATACCGGTTACCATATTATAGGTATTCCAAAGACCCACACCGACGTTCATGAAGATGTTTCTTCCCAGGTTATTCAGGGGAAGTATCAGCAATCCGCTAATGCCGAGCAGTACATACAGGGGGGTGTTTAATTGTTCCATTGGGATGTTGCCGAAATGACTTACCAGATAGATAGTGATTCCTCCAATGAGTAAGGTGATCCATCCGATGGTGCCTATGGCAAATCCCCATCCGAATTGACGGATTTCATTAATTACCTTGAGAAACATCCCAAATAGTATTTGGGTGCCTCCGAACAGCAATGCCAGGTAGAACAGCAGTTGATTGATATCGGTATCCCGTTCGGCAAACTTCTGCGCCAGGGTTCTGTACACCGGAAGAGATGTTTCGTAAAGAGGAACTCCAAAGGCCGTGCCTCCGATAATCCCAAACAGAATGGTAGAAAGACCCAGGTAGAACACCAGTCCCATCACGTTCTTAAGTTGCTTTTTTACTTTCTTTTTCAGCAGAAGGGCGGCAGCGACCATCAGCAATCCATAGCCGGCGTCTCCCAGGCAAAAGCCGAAGAAGAGCAAATAAAAAGGTGCAAAGAAAGGGGTGAGATCCAGTTCGTTGTATTTTGGTAAGGAATAAAGCTCGCCGAGCATCTCAAATTTTTCTGCGAATTTCTTATTTTTCAATAATACGGGTACTTTGTCCTCTTTAGCAGGTTTTTCAGCAACGTACAGGATGCTGTTTGTTTCAAGGTAATCGAGCAATGGTTCTTCCTTGCCTTCCGGCACCCAGCCTTCAAGAAGCATCACCTTGTCGTCGGCTTCTTTGACGGTATTTTCAATCACTTTACCATAATTGATGTGTTCGATTACCTCTAGCCGGTATTGTTTGATGGCCTGCAAACTCTCTGATGCGTGACGGTCGATTTTTTCGTTTATGCTGTTGATATCCTTCTCAAGTTCTTTGCGGTAGAAGGTCAACTCTGAGATTGGCTTTTCAGGCGGCCGCATTTCTTCGGCATCCAGTACGATGTCATCAGTACCTTTATGAACAAGTACAAAATAGGTTAGTCCACTGTGCTGACTCAATATTTCAATAGGATATTCCTGGAGCCAGCTATCCTGGAACTTGCGGGAAGAAACAGTATAGAATTTGAGGGATATATTATTTTCTTCCAGTTTTCTGATTGTTTCTGTTGAAAAGTCTCCCCAGTGTCTTACCTGACTGATCTCTTTGTTCAGCTGATTTAACTGTAGTACCTTATGTTCAAGCTGTTCTTGCAAGTCAACAACTTCTTTGTATAATTCTTCTCCCCGGGCTATTTCAGCTTCGTTGGTCTGGTCTATCTCTCTTTTCTCCAGTGATTTAATTACGGATACAATTTGTCTCGCCAGATCGTATTGCTCTCTGATATCATCTGATATATCATGTTGTTTCTCAATCAGGTGCAACACGCCAAGCTCTTGCATCTGGTCGAGAAATACCTGGTAATCTTTATGGAAGACCAGGAATGAGAATTTTGTCATAGGTATGATCATGCGTTCTCCTCCATTTCCTGTATCCTTGTTTTTACAATCTTTTGGGCCGCCTTGGAGAGGTTCTCCTCGTCTTCCAGATAGCGTTTTATTTTTCTGATAGCATCTTCAAAACCTGGGATCTGTACCTTTTCATACAGGTTAACCTTTTGGGTCGTTTTTCGTCTTGCATGATCCAGGAGTTGCATTTTTTGATTGAACACTTCACGTTCAATCGCTATCTGCGCCAGTTCTTTGATGATGGTGATACCGTCGAGATACCAGGCAGGGTTGTTAAACAGGCTAAATTCCTTTACGGAAAATATAACATCATCCAGTATGGGGGTTTTTACTCCGGCTATCTTTTTCACAGAGAGCACCACATCGTCGATGGCAACCAGGTCATTGTCAAATTCACCCCAGAGCTCAATGACATGCTGATAAGATTGAAGCTGATGTTTAAGTTTCTCATCATACTCCTCAGCAGTGGTTTTAGCCTTCTTAACTTCAACCCTCAGCGCAGCCTCTTTATTTTTCAGGGTCGGTAATGCCCGTTCCCTGACCTTCAGCTGTTTGTTGATTTGCTGTAAGGAGGTTTTGTTATATTGAAATTTTATGGCCATTGTGAGTTGCGGGTTGTGGGCTTGTCTCGAACGCAGTGAGAGATCCCGTGTGTTACGGCTTACTAGTTTTCTGTTTTTTTCCAGTATTTGTCAACGAATTCTTGCCTGATGCCTACTTCGGCGGGTGTAAAATATGACTCAAACAATTGGTATGCTGTTTCGAGCATGGTGTCGACGTCGATATTCACATCGATGGCGAGCAGTTTTTCCGAATATGCTTTTGCAAATTCGAGTGAGCGTTCGTCGTAATCTGAGAGGTCGAACCCATTTTCCAGCTTTGTTTTGGCGTTTGCTGCATCGGCATATAGTCTGACGGCTGCATTCATAACCTGCGGATGATCCTGCCTTGTTTTCTTTCCTATTACAAGTTGCTTAAGACGTGACAGAGAGCGGAACGGGTCGACAATTACCTTGCCAATGTCGCTATCTTTTCTCAGGAACAGCTGTCCTTCAGTTATGTATCCGGTGTTGTCAGGTATGGCATGAGTGATATCGCCACCCGACAATGTCGTAACCGCAATGATGGTTATAGATCCTCCGTCGGGAAATTGTACGGCTTTTTCATACAGCCTGGCCAGGTCAGAATACAGGGATCCTGGCATACTGTCTTTTGAAGGTATCTGGTCCATTCTGTTTGACACGATACTGAGAGCATCGGCATAGAGTGTGAGGTCAGTGAGGAGTACCAATACTTTCTCATTTTTCTCCACGGCGAAGTATTCTGCTGCGGTAAGTGCCATATCGGGTACCAGGAGACGTTCTACGGGAGGGTTCTCGGTGGTGTTGATAAATCCTACAATCCGGTCGAGTGCCCCGGCATTGTCGAATACTTGTTTAAAGTAAAGGTAGTCATCGTTGGAAAGTCCTACTCCACCCAGGATGATCTTATCTGCTTTGGCCCTGAGGGCTACCATCGCCATAACCTGGTTAAAGGGTTGGTCGGGGTCTGCAAAAAACGGGATCTTCTGACCGGTCACCAGGGTGTTATTAAGGTCTATCCCTGCAATCCCAGTTGCAATCAGCTCTGATGGTTGTTTGCGTCGTACGGGGTTAACACTTGGCCCCCCGATTTCACGTTCTTCACCCATGATCTCTCCGCCGTCGATAGGTTCGCCGTAGGCATTAAAGAATCTGCCGGCCAGGTCTTCCCCCACTTTTAAAGTAGGGGCTTTGCCTGCAAAGATCACTTCAGCATCGGTGGCAATTCCTTCTGTGCCGGCAAACACCTGAAGGGTTACCATATCATCAATGATCTTCACCACCTGTGCCAGGCGACCATCTACGATGGCCAGCTCCTCATTTCCAATTCCTGTGGCCTTCAGCGATACGGTTGCTTTGGTAAGTTGAAAAAGTTTGGTATAAATACGCTGAAATGCTTTGGTATCTTTTTCCATGAACTTGGTAATTTTCTGTTAAGATGTTTTCTTGCTAGTTTATGACAATAGGTTTATGCAAGTTGCTCTTCCTGCTTTACCTCACGTTCCTTCAAGTATGTTTCCAGAAGCTTTCTGTTTTTAACAAATTCATCTGATTCATAGATTGAATAGTTCATTTGCTTCAACTGGTTGATGATCTTTTTAAAGTAGGGTCCTACTTCTTCAAAAGAGTCAAACTGGAATTCTTTGTGGCAGATTTCAAGGGTGATCTCGAGCATAAAATTTTGTCTGTCGAGCGATGACGATGCGTCGACCTTATCAAATGCATCCTGTTGCAGGATAGCGAAGTCTATCAATTCTGACTTCCAATATTTTAAGTGGTAATCCAGAGGTACCCCGTCGTCACCCAAAATGTTGATCTGTTCGTATGTTTCTTTCCCTCTGAGCAGAATATCTTTGGCTTCGAACACATTTTTGGTCCAGTTGGGAGATACTTTTTTATTCAGATATTCTGTAATTTCCGGATATTCAAGGTATTTTGAATAGCTATCGATGGGGTCTATTGCCGGGTACCGTTTTGAGTCTGCCCTGTTTTGAGAGAGGGCATAAAAGCACCTGGCGGCTTTTTTTGTTGCTTCGGTAACGGGTTCTTTCAGGTTTCCTCCTGCGGGCGATACAGTGCCAATGAAGGTGATTGAGCCGGACTCTCCGTTTGGGAGGTAGACATAACCCGCCCTGGAGTAGAAGTTTGAAATGATTGCCGGCAGGTCCATGGGGAATCCATCTGGGCCTGGCAGCTCTTCCATCCGGTTAGACATTTCACGCAGTGCCTGTGCCCAGCGTGAGGTTGAATCTGCCAGCAACAACACCTTTAATCCCATGGCTCTGTAATATTCAGCGATGGTCATTGCTGTATATACCGATGCTTCGCGTGCGGCAACAGGCATGTTGGAGGTATTGGCAATAATGGTTGTTCGCTCCATGAGCTTTCGTCCGGTGCGTGGGTCGTCAAGTTCCGGAAACTCTGTAAATATTTCAACAACCTCGTTGGCTCTTTCACCACATGCCGCAACGATTACCAGGTCGGCCTCCGCATTTTTCGACAGGTTGTGTTGGAGGACGGTTTTCCCGGAGCCGAATGGCCCGGGAATAAAGCCTGTACCCCCTTCAGCGATCGGATTCAGCGTGTCCATCACACGTATGCCTGTTTCCAGGATTTTGAACGGACGGGGTTTCTCGGTATATGCTTTTATAGGTACTTTTACCGGCCATTTCTGTACCATCGTAACCTCTATGTCTTTGCCTTCCGTGTCGGTAATTACCGCGATTGGTTCATTAATGAGGTATTCTCCCTCTCCTATGACACTTTTTACAGTGTACTCACCTTCGAACTTGAAAGGTACCATGATCTTATGGGGCATCCAGTTTTCCTTAACCTCTCCCAGCCAGCTTCCTGCCACTACTTTATCCCCCTTTGAGGCCAGCGGTTTGAATTCAAACTTTCGGTCAGCATCCAGGGCTTCAGTATATTCACCCCTTTTAAGAAAAACGCCATCCATCTTATTCAGGTCGTTTTGCAGGCCGTCAAAGTTTTTTGACAGGATGCCAGGACCGAGGGTTACCTCCAGCATATGTCCAACAAACTCTACTTCCTGTCCAACTTTTAGCCCCCGGGTGCTTTCAAATACTTGAACATATATCTTTTTGCCAAAAATTTTTATCACCTCTGCCATTAAGCGGGTATCGCCATGTTTGATAAAACAAATTTCATTTTGGGCTGTCCGCCCTTCTGTTTCAACAATTACCAGGTTGGCGATAATACCGGTTACCTTGCCAATAGTACTCATATATGTTTATTTTTCTGTAAATGATTCAGGTAATTTATAGCTGGACTGTAGTTCGTTGAGCAGCTTTTCAAACATTTCCCTGCCGTAGTCCTTGTCTATTGCCAGCCAGCGTTCTACAAGACCCAATTTGATTATGTATGCGAGGATTTTTTCGATAGTGAAATAATGAAAAAAAGTAACATCCTCAAGGTAGTCCCATTTTAACTGATCAACGGCTTTTTCCCTTAACTGGATGTCATCATTTCTGGAGGCATCCACTAAATTCTCGAGGTAGTCGATCTCGTTTGAAAGCCCGAAGTCCCTGGCATGGCTTTTTTTTATGGCTTCAGAAATTTCGTCTGTTCCAATGATCTGATTCTCATAATCGATTTTATGTTTTCGGGCTGCGAGCGCTGTCAGAATGTTTCTGATAGTCAAGTCAAAGTGAAACCAATTGCGAAGAAATTCATTATTTTCTGTCAACACCTCCTGATAAAACAAGGTCGTGAGTTCATTTTCAGGACTAAGCTCCGGAAATAATGGTTCTTTGTTTTTATAGGCCAGAATGAATCGCTTCATATATTCCGGCAATCCTTCAGGTTCTTTTATATTATCCTCGAGTGTTTCTTTGGTAAAATTGCCCTTTTCAATGAAAGGCTGGCTATTTTTCTCCAGCAGGTTGAGCAGGTTAACATTATCATAAGGTAAAAAAAGCTTCTCAACGAGAAGGTAATCGTTGGGATGTATTTCAGACTTAAGCGTTTCTTTAAATGCTTGTTGGTTGGAAAGCAATTTATGAATATCCAGGGTAATATCCTGCAAACCAGAAACAAGGTAATAATAATGACGCTTCACGAATAGTAGCTTTTATTAGACAGTTGGTTTAATTGCGCGGGTAACCCATTATTTTTCACTAAATAACAGATCAATCAGTTTTGGTCGCAAGTATGCCTGAAAGAAGTTTTCGAAGTCTTCATCGGAAAAGGAAATCTGGTAGCCTCCATCTTTTGGTCCAATTTTGAAACCTCCTTTAACTTTTTCACTAAACGACACGTCCAGCCCCTTTCCGAGAAGGTCTCCTGCTTTTTTGTTAAAATAAGATTCCAGGTCTTTTTGTTGATTGGCCGGGAGTAATACCTCAAGATTTACAGCATCTCCGCTTTCGGGTTGCCAGTTTTTTACAATGGTTTTAATTATTTCAGCAGTAAACGCGTTATCCTTAAATGCTTCTTTGGTTTCCGGTTTGATTGTTTTTGTTTCGATGAGGCTTACCACTTTTTGTTTAAGGTCGGATATAGCCTGTCGGGCAGACAGTTGAAGCTCGTTGAGCGAATTTTTCTTGAGTTCCTCACTTTCTTTTGTGGCAGTTTCAATGATATTGCCTGCTTCTTTTTTCGCTTTTGCCACTAGCTCCCGGGCTTCTTTTTTTGCATCGGTAAGGATCTTTTCAGCCTCCTCGTTGGCCTTGTTAACTCCTTCCTGATAGATCTTTTCAGTAAGTTCCTGAAGTTTTGTTTGCATATTCATTAGGTTTATATGGTAAGCACAGAATGACTATTCATTATTGAGAGCCTGTATCACAGCTTTTACATGCAAACATGGTTGTGTGATAGAACACTCCTAAGAATCAGGGCAACAAATCCTGGTAAAAAAATGACAGCCCAAAATTAGAAAAAAAATCTCAACAATAAATGCCTTTGAGGTGCTCGACTTAAAAAATGTCCTGGTTCGACGTTTTTTCTAACCGACGGCAAAGATAAGCAAAAAAATAAATTGTTAAAGTTTTAACAACTTTCAGTTTGCATGTATTTATGTTTGTTTTATTTTGTATCGGGCAAATCTCGCAGATTTGTACAGATGGTAAATGGTTGTTTATGGGTAATAATACATCATTGAAAACCAGTCTTATTGGCGAAAAAATATTTTTTTGCAGTAGTTTCATCTGTTGGTGACCCAATAAATTTTATGTACTCTTATTCCGATCCTGTTTTGCTTTGTTAAATATTATTAAACTTAAAACATTGATCAGATGAGTTTGTTAGTTGATTGATATGTTTAATATTAACATAATTTAATTAAACAAAAAAACATTTTAAATTTTAAACAGACATGAAAAAGATATTGTATTTTATTTCGGTTATAGTTTTATCAGGGGCTGTTGTTTCCTGTGCTCCCAGGGGTGGAGATCGTACATCAGAGATGATTGAAAAGCTTGAGTTGGGGCAAATCCCAGAAGAAGTTGATATTTTTATTGTTAATACTAGTCAGAGTAAGGTAGCCTGGGAAGGAAAAAAAATAACTGGAAGTGGTCATGATGGTGTTATTGCTCTGAAATCAGGCGAACTGTATTCTTATGACGGAACGCTTATAGGTGGAAAAATTGTAATTGACATGACGCGTATTACTGTTTTAGATATTGAGGATCCTGGTAGTAATGCCCGGTTGAAGGGTCATTTGGAATCTGATGATTTCTTTTCAGTGGCCACATATCCGGAGTCACAGCTTGATATCGTTGAATTTAAGCCTGTTGATGGTGCAGTTGCCGGAGCGCCTAATTACAGGGTCAGCGGAAATCTTACCATCAAGGGGATTACTCATGGAATTACTTTCGATGCCATCATAAATCAGACTGAAAACAGGATACACTCTGTTGCTGACTTTGAGTTTGACCGTTCCAAATATGATGTAAGGTTTGGCTCAGGGAGGTTTTTTGAAAACCTTGGCGATAATTTGATTTTGGATGCAATTGAATTGGACATTGAGTTGGTAGCCTCCAAATAAAAGTTACCGCAGCATGGGCTATATAATTTAAGACTCAGCTTTGTTTTCTTTGTTGGAGATCGACGACCAATTGTAGTTGTAAAGGCCTTTTATAAGCCGATTTTCTTTTTCTTCATGGCTCATATTCTCATAGTTGGCCTTGTCTTCTTCATATTTGTTTCGGTTTTCCTCTTCAATTCTATTGATCTCGGCTGTATATAGTTCTTCTATTTTGTTGCTAAGAAAATTATTGGCAACGCTGGGAAACAATTCTAACAGTAATTCTTCTTTTTCATTTTTAGCGAGGGGAACGCCACCAAACTCATCAAGGACAGGATTTTCTTGTTTTACGTATTCTGACGGATCGTAAGGCATTTCTTTGGGAGACCCGGTAATTTTTTCTCTGAACGCGGGGTCGATTGGAATGGGGGTTTTCCCATACAATCCTTTAACAAGGTTTACGAACTGATTTGATTTTGTTGTATAAAATGGTTTTCCATTATTTTCGTCAATAATACAGTTAACGGCCTGTACGCCAACTATCTGGCTTGTTGGCGTTACAAGCGGCGGGCAACCGGCTGCAAGCCTTACCATCGGTATGATTTCCAACACCCTGGGAAGCAGTTCCTCCAATTTTAATTGTTTTAGTTGTGCAAGCATGTTGGTGTACATGCCTCCTGGTATTTCCGCCGTCTGTACGGTAGCATTGGGTGGGGGAAAACTGAAGTATTGTTCTATTGCCTGCGTTGTTTCAAGAAGCTCGCGTTCCTTTTTTTCATATGCCAACTCTATGGCGGTGTCAAACAATGCATCAACATTTTTTGGTAGTGTATCCTTGCTGATATCAAATTCTGCAGGAAATATCCTGTACGTGTCGAAGGCAGACAGTTCCTTGCGGATTTCAATAAGTTCTTTGTTTATTTTTACTGTGGCCTCTTTGTTTATGCCGGTATCTACCCCAAGTTTGTCACAAAAGAGTTGTATCATTTCATAGGCAGGTGCAGCCGGGCCGCCCGCAAAATTCATCATACAGGTATCGACAATATCAGCCCCATTTATTATGGCAGTTAGAATTGATGCCAGCCCATAACCGGGCGTGGAGTGCGTGTGAAAGTTGATAGGGATATTTACCTGCTCTTTCATCATTTTGATGATGATTCCTGATTTGACGGGGGGTATCAGCCCGGCCATATCTTTTATGGTGATCATATCTGCCCCCATCTTCTCCAACTCAATGGCCTTTTTTACAAAATATTCGATGGTAAAGATTTTGTTAGGCAACGGTTTTCCTGAAAGAATTCCCTTTAGACGGTCAATTTTTCTGAATTTTGGGTCAACAGTATAGCAAACTGTACAGTCGGCAAGACCTCCATTTTCTTTGACATATTTTATGGTTGATGCGATATTGCTGACATCGTTAAGTGCGTCAAATATCCTCATGATGTCGATCCCTGACTGTACGGCAATTCTGTTGAAGCCCTCAATAACTGAGTCAGGATAGGGGTTGTAGCCGAAAAGGTTTCTCCCTCTGGAAAGGGCAGTAAGTTTGGATGTCTCACCAATGGCTTCTTTAATTTTCTCGAGCCGCTCCCAGGGATTCTCACTCAGATAGCGCATAACAGAATCAGGCACTGCTCCCCCCCATACCTCCATGGCATAGAAGTTTGCTTCTTTATAAAAAGGCAGTACCCTGTCGACTTGCGACTGATTCATCCGGGTGGCAAACAGGGATTGTTGTCCATCCCGAAGTGTGAGGTCACGGATTTTAATATTTTTGTTCATATTCAGAGGATTGTCTCGTGTTGGCATTACATTTATCCTACTGCAAATATAAACAATATCGATGAATCATGCATTGACTGTATACGAATTGTTAAAAAATTAACAAACAGACATACAGCATATACAAGGTATTTAACTTATTTTTTTTATTTTAATGATGGATTATTTGCATGAATGCCTTATTTTTACATAATGATTGCTATTTATCCATTTAATAACAGTAGATTATTTGCTGTTAGGTTAAAAGACTTACAAAAGCATTAGTATATTTGTATTTGAACATTTAATACCTTACAATTATGGCATCAACTCAAACCCTGACCACCACGGTAAATTGGAAACACTGGATCAGTACTTTTTTACTGAATGGCATTGCACTGGCATTCATTTTTTTCATGCCAGCCATTTCACACATGCTTAGTATACAGCTATATATGGTTGAGCCCATGCGGCTGATGCTCATTTTGGCCTTGGTACATACCCATAAAAAGAATGCCTATTTATTGGCGGTTACCCTGCCATTATTCTCCTTCCTGATTTCTGCGCATCCTGTATTGTTTAAGGCAGGACTGATTTCAGCTGAATTGGTGGTGAATGTGGCTGTGTTTTATTTTCTGGCCAGTCGTATTCATACATTGGGTGCAATTTTTGCCAGTATCTGGATCAGCAAACTCTTCTATTTCGTGGTGAAATACTTTGCCCTGCAAACTGCTGTTCTCTCAGGGGCCATGTTTGGCATCCCAATATGGGTACAGTTGGCCACATCAGCGGTATTCAGTGTATACCTATTCCTGATGTATAAAAAACCAGCCAATTGATTGGTCGAAGGTCAAAAGTCGAAAGTCGAAAGATGTATTAATAGGGGCGAGAAACCTTTCGCCCATCAATTTTCTGTTGGGGCGTAATACATACGCACTGTTGTTAGAACCCCAGCAGCCCGGGCAGCCACAAGCTGATGATTGGCAGATAAGTGATTACCATCAACACGATGATCATGGCCACGAACATGGGCAGAAGTGGTCTGATCACTTCCTGGATGTTGATCTTTGCCACGCTGCACCCAATAAACAAGACTGATCCGACAGGGGGAGTACACAGCCCGACGCTGAGGTTAACCACCATGATAATGCCAAAATGGATGGGATCCATCCCAAGATCGACAACTACCGGTAAAAAGATGGGTGTGAATATTAGTACCGCAGGAGTCATATCCATGAAAACCCCTACAAAAAGCAATATCAGGTTGATAACTAACAGGATGATGAACTTGTTATCGCTAATTGCCAATAATCCCTCACTAACACTTTGTGGGATATTTGCATACGACATCACCCAGGAAAGGCCCATCGATGTGCCAACCAGCAGCAATACGATGGCGGTGATGCCAACTGTTCGCAGAAGTATTGCCGGTAAGTGGCTAAATGTTACCTGTTTGTAGATCATTGACAGGATAAGTGTATATAGTACAGCGATGGCAGATGCTTCGGTGGCAGTAAAGTAACCGGCAATGATCCCCCCGATCACAATGACGAGCAGAAACAGGCTTGGCATGGCATCAAGAAATTTAAAGATACCATCTTTAAGGCCTACCTTTTCACCCACGGGATAGTTTTTACGGTAGGCATATGCTGCTGCAACACCCATCAGGGTAAGGCCGGTAAGGATTCCGGGAATATAGCCTGCGAGGAACAGGGCAGCAATAGATACGCCGCCACTGGCCAGGCTATATACAATCAATATATTGCTGGGTGGGATCACAAGCCCTGTAGTGGCGGAGGTTATGTTCACCGCTGCGCTGAAACTCCGGTCGTATCCCTCTTCGGCCATTTTGGGTGTCATGAAACTACCTATGGCTGAAGCAGATGCAGCTGCTGACCCGGATATGGCACCAAAAAGCATATTGGCCATAATGTTCACAAAAGCCAGCCCACCGGGAAGCCTTCCCACCAGGACTTTGGCAAAGTCGATCAGCCGGATGGCTATACCACCCTGGTTCATCAGTTGGCCTGCAAGGATAAAAAATGGTATGGCTAACAGGGCAAAGCTGTCGAGTGCTGTTGCCATTCGTTGGGCGAAGGTGGTGAAGGCCGGCAAGGGCATAATGCTGATAAGCAGGGTGATGGTTCCCGAAATGCCAATACTGTATGCTATTGGAACCCCTAAGATCAGTAAAAACAAAAAAGTAGAGACCAATACGATAATTTCAATGTATTCCATGGTGAAGTTGCTGGTTATGGGTTACGGGTTACAGGTTACGGGTTGCGGGTTATGGGTTTTGAGTTGGTAGTTGCTTAGCACCTGTCATTTCGAGCGAAGCGAGAAATCCCCTACAGATCGAAGGTCCCCAGGTTACCGGGTTTCCTCAGTGCTCAGTGCTTTGTTATGGGTTTGTTTCCAAATCAATCCAATATCATTAATGGCATAATACATAATGAATATACCACTGATGGGAAGAACCAGGTACACGAAACCTACAGGTATTTGCAGCGCGGATGAGATTTGGTTTAGGTGAAAAGTGATATAAACCAGGTTGCTGCCACCAATTACGAGTACGATCAGGGCAAAACCTGTAATCAGAATATTGATAAAGGTTTGTAGTCTTTTGTTTTTTTCTTCAGTCAGCTTCTTGGATATCAGGTCAATTGCCAGATGCTGTTTTTGTCCTGTTGCATACGCAGCGCCTAATAATCCTACCCAGATCAGCAGGTAGCCAGCCAATTCATCAGTGAATGAGCTGGGGTGACCAACAATAAACCGGCTGGCAACCTGCCATAAAACATTTAATACAAGAACGCCCATAAAAATGGTTACCAGGGTGCCGAGGAAGGTGTCAATGTTTTTTCTGATATGCATGTTAGTTGTGGGTTACGTGTTGTTAGTTGTGGGTTGTGGGTTGTTTCGTAGGGGCGACCCTTGTGGTCGCCTGTTGCGAGGTTACCAGGTTATCGGGTTGCCAGGTTACCAGGTTACCAGGTTGCCAGGTTGCCAGGTTACCAGGTTACCAGGTTACCAGGTTGTCAGGTTACCAGGTTACGGGTTGTCATTCCTGCTCCAGTGCCTGGATTCGTTGCACCAGGTTGTAAATTCTTTCATCCTGTTTATAGGTTTCATAAAGTGGTTGCACCAGGTCAATGAATGGTTGTTTGTCGGGATATGTTACGGTAACGCCCGCAGCCTTTACCTGTTCCAGTGAGTGTTTTTCTGATTCAGCCCATAGTTTACGCTGGTATACAGCAGATTCATCGGCTGCTTCCTGCAGCCATTGTTGTTCCTGTTCTGACAGCTGGTTCCATATCTTGGTGCTTATCAGCAGTACGTCAGGTATGGTTGAGTGTTCATTGATGGAGTAAAAGCGACAAACCTCATAGTGGTGCGACAGGTAGAAGCTGGGCGGGTTGTTTTCTGCCCCGTCCACAACCCCTCCCTGAAGGGCTGTATATAATTCTCCCCACGAGATGGGTGTTGGCGACCCGCCAAAAGCACGTATCATGTTCACCGCGGAAGGGCTTTGCATTACCCTGATCTTCAATCCCCTCAGGTCATCCGGATGTTCTATGGGGCGATCTTTTGTATAGAAACTTCTGCTTCCGGCATCATAGAATGTAAGCCCCCGAAGCCAGAACTGTTCACCATCCATCAGTATCTCTCTGCCGATGTCACTGTCAAGAACCCGGTGATTATGCTCAGTACTCTTGAAAATATAAGGCAATCCAAAAATGCGATAACTTGGTGCAAAGCCTTCCATAATGGCGGCAGAAACCTTTGTGATGGCCAGGCTTCCAATTTGAAGCATTTCTACATTTTCTCGCTCAGAACCCAGTTGGGCACTTGGATATACGTCGAGACGCATATGTCCATCAGACTTTTCCCAAACGCGGTCAGCCATAAATACCATGCCTTTATGCACAGAGTGGCTTCTGTCAAGGCCATGCGCCAGTTTAAGTACTGTAACATGATCACGTTGAACGCAGGCTGACACGGAGAATAGGAGCGATATTGTCAGTAGGTACAGGAATTGGGGGTATATGAATTTTGTTGACATATGGTGATTAGGAGTTTAGGAGTTGAGGAGTTGAGGAGTTGAGGAGTTGAGGAGTTTAGGAGTTGGGTTGTCGGATTTCGTTAAGGATTTGGATGGTGGCTTTTACTTTATCTGTAAGTTGGGTGAAGGATTTGTTTCTGATGATTTCTTTGGTGATTAGCTGTGAGCCCATTCCAACGCAGGTAACCCCGGCTTTAAACCATGCTGAGAGGCTTTCTTTGGTTGGTTCTACACCTCCTGTAGGCATGATGCTGGTCCAGGGCATGGGGCCTTTAATGGCTTTTACAAAGTCAGGGCCGCCAACTTGTGCACCAGGGAAAATTTTTACAATTTCTGCTCCCAATTCTTCTGCCCTGGATATTTCCGTAAGGGTTCCACAGCCGGGCGACCAAAGTATTTTACGCCTGTTGCAAGTGACTGCCATGTCTTCCTTCAGTACCGGAGATACGATAAAATTTGCTCCGAGCTGAATATATAATGAGGCTGTGGCGGCTTCTATGATAGAACCTGCGCCGAGTATTAATTCCGGGATTTCCTCTTTCAGCTTCTTATTTACCTTTTCAAACACCTCGTGGGCATAATCACCCCGGTTGGTAAATTCAAATACACGCAAACCTCCCTGAAAACATGCTTTAATCACCTGATAGCATGTGTCGTGATCAGGATGGTAAAAAACAGGGATGATTCCGTTTTGTTGCATTTGAAGTGCTACCTCAAGTCTGGAAAATGTTGCCATAACTGATTCTTGTAGGGTGAAAATTGGTTTGATAATACAATCGATTGCACAAAAATAAATATCTTTGTTGGAAAAAAGAAATCAAAGCATAAAAATAGGCATTTGATTTTGATCTGACCAGGGATGAATAAGAAAAAAAAATATACCATACAGGATATAGCCAAAGAGTTGAATACGACTGCCTCCACGGTATCACGGGCTTTACAGGATAACCCCCGCATCAGTGAGAAGATGCGAAAATCCGTGAAGGAACTGGCAGACAGGCTTGACTACCACCCCGATTTCAGGGCTTTGAGTTTAAAGAAGGGCAGTGGACGAACCATTGGTGTGATGGTTCCCCATATTGATCGTTATTTTTTTTCTACCGTATTGAGGGGAATTGATGAGGTTGCTACTGAGATGAAATACAGCGTGTTGATATGTCAGTCTTTTGAATCTGCCGAAAAAGAGGAGTTGCTGATAAAAAGCCTGTTAAGTGGGAAAGTTGATGGTATGTTGGCTTCAGTAGCTGCATCAACAAAGCATGCCTCTCATTTTGAACTATTTGGGAAGAGGGGCATACCATTGGTTTTTTTTGACCGGGCATGGATGCCAATGAATGTCAGCAAGGTAGTTATTGACGACTATGCCGGGGCTGTGGCATCAGTAAGGCATCTGGTGGAGGCCGGATGCCGGACAATTGCACATCTTGCCGGCCCACAGCATATTAATGTTTATAAAAACAGAACGTCCGGCTACCTGGATACCTTAAAGGAATATGGTCTTCAGATGGATGAATCAATGATTTTTCAGAATACAATAACACGTGAGACCGGTTGTAAAGCCATGTCAGAGATACTTGCGATGGATAACTTGCCTGATGGCATTTTCTCTTCGGGCGATTATTCTGCCCTGGGTGCAATCATTTGTGCCCGTGAGAATGGTATAAGGGTGCCTCAGGATATAGCTATTACAGGGTTTGCCAATGAGCCTTTCGGTTCCATTATTCACCCCTCATTAACATCTGTTGATCAGCACGGGGCAGAGATGGGCAGGCAGGCAGCTTCTTTACTGATTGAAGAAATGGAATCAAACATCGAATATTTCATTCCCAGAACCATCGTATTAAAACCAAAGCTGATTATAAGGGATTCCTCACAAAGAAAACCCAACCATTAAGAACAGAATTGATTTGCGTATAATTAAATTAAATTTTACCTTTGTGCAAACGATTGCTCAAAATTTAATATAGTATAATTATGGCTGTAAATTATCAAATTCGTTATGCATCCCACCCAAAAGATTTTGTGGGATTTGACACCCGTAGGATTCGTGAGGAGTTTTTAATCGAGAACATTTTTGTTGAAAACCAGATAAACCTTGTGTATTCTATGTACGACCGGTATATAGTTGGTGGCGCAAGCCCCATCGATACGCGACTGGTATTGGAGACTATTGATCCGATCAAAGCCGATCATTTTTTACACCGCCGCGAACTGGGCATTATTAATGTTGGCGGTAAAGGCAAGGTTGCTGTTGATGATAAAACATATTCGTTAAATAATAAGGAAGCTTTATACGTTGGGATGGGGGATAAGCTGGTCAGTTTCGAGAGCGAGGATGCTTCATCTCCGGCTTTGTTCTATCTGAACAGTGCGCCGGCCCACCATGCATTTCCGGATAAGCAGGTAACTCTGGCAGATGCACAGTCAATGGAAATGGGTTCTCTGGAGACCTCCAACGCCAGAACCATCAATAAATTGATCGTGAATGGCGTGGTAGAAACATGTCAGCTTCAGATGGGTATGACCATGCTCAAGCCTGGTAGTGTATGGAATACCATGCCGCCACATGTTCACTCAAGGCGCATGGAAGCCTATTTCTATTTTGAAGTCCCGGAAGGACAGGCGGTATGTCACTTTATGGGACAACCCACTGAAACCAGGAATCTGTGGATGAAAAATCATCAGGCGGTACTTTCTCCTTCCTGGTCAATACATGCTGCTGCCGGCACATCAAACTATATCTTTATCTGGGGAATGGCTGGCGAAAACCTCGATTATGCAGATATGGATATGGCACGTATTGAGGATATCAGGTAAAGTTGAAAAGGTCTGAAAGTCTGAAGGTCTGAAGGTCTGAAGGTCTGAAGGTCTGAAGGTAACCTGGTAACTCCGTAACCACAAAATATTGAACCAAACATAATTGTAAAAACATTATCTATAGAAAAACATGTCACACACATTATTCGACCTTACAGGAAAAACAGCTCTTGTTACAGGGGCATCACATGGATTGGGAATGGCAATGGCCAAGGGGCTTGCCTCTGCCGGTGCCACAATAGTATTTAATGACCTGGATTCGGAAAGGGTAAAGCAAGCCCTGGAAGACTATAAGGCCTCGGGTATTGAAGCCCATGGATATGTCTTTGATGTAACTGATGAAGAAGCGGTAAAGCTACAGGTTGCCACCATTGAATCTGAAGTCGCTCCGATAGATATTCTGATCAATAATGCCGGTATCATCAAAAGGGTACCCATGCTGGATATGGCTGTATCCGATTTCAGGCAAGTGATTGATATCGATTTGGTAGGCCCTTTTATTATGGGTAGAGCTGTTGCTGCCAGTATGGTTCGGCGCGGTAAAGGCGGAAAGATCATTAATATGTGTTCCATGATGAGTGAGTTGGGCCGAAATTCTGTATCTGCCTATGCTGCTGCAAAAGGTGGGTTGAAGATGTTAACCAGGAATATGGCCACAGAATGGGCGAAATATGGAATTCAGGCCAACGGCATTGGTCCGGGCTATTTTGCAACGTCACAGACAGCCCCAATCAGGGTAGGAGGACATCCTTTCAACGAATTTATAATTCACAGAACCCCCGCAGGTCGTTGGGGTAATCCTGATGAATTGCAGGGTGCAGCTATCTTCCTGGCTTCGGCTGCATCAGATTTCGTTAACGGACATGTGCTATACGTAGATGGCGGAATCCTGGCCACTATAGGAAAGCCATCCAATGAGGAATAAACCAGGTGAATTGTTGAATTGTTGAATTGTTGAATTGTTAATTGTACTAGAATGAAAACAATGAATCGTATCTTTTTGTCGGCAATTACATTAGCTGCAGTGATGTTTGGTTCCTGTACGCGAGATATAGCGGAAGTCATTATCGAAAATGAGAGTTCACTGATGCGGGTCGATGAGGCTGTTGTCATTAGCAGGGTTTCACTGGAGTCTGTGTTTGGCAACATACCTGCAGAATCTTTCCCCGTTTTGGTGGCTCCTGATGGCAGTATTCTGGCATCGCAATACGATGATCTCACCGGCGATGGGCGCTGGGATGAATTGTTTCTTCTGGTGAATATGGAACCTGAAAGCTCAGTGGCCTACACCGTATCATTTATTGACAGTAGAGATATGCCAGTCATCAATCCGCGAACCAATATCCGTTTTGCACGTATTGATGGCACAGAATACATTCCGCTGATCACCGCCAATCGTTTGAGCGCCGCTGATGGGCTGGCAGGCGGGAAGTTTCAATTTGAAGGACCAGGCTGGGAAAACGACCGCGTTGGCTTCCGGAACTATTTCGACATTCGCAACGGCATAGATATTTTTGGGAAACTGACATCTGACATGGTGCTGGATCGAGTGGGGATAAACGAAAACTATCATGTTCATCAAGAGTGGGGAATGGACATTCTCAAGGTTGGTGCCTCTCTGGGTGGTGGTTCTCTGGCACTTGAACGGAATGGTAATTTACATCGTGTGGCACCTGATGCTGAAGGCACCTACGAACTCATCACACAAGGACCGCTAAGGTCTGTGTTTCAACTGAGGTTCGATAATTGGTTAATTGATGACAACACCTATACACTTGTACATGAAATAAGTATACATGGTGGTGCCTGGTTTTACGAGAGTAAGGTATATCTCGACGCACCAGGTGGTCAACATACCATCATTGGTGGTATTACCAGTCTTGATCTGGATGATAAAACGGCATACCGGGAAATAAGATCAGAAGGAGTTGTTGCTTTTGGAACACATGGCACACAGGCAATAGAAGGAGAGGTTTTGGGTATGGCCATTATGGTTGATGAAGATTTCTATGCGGGCTATGAGTATATAGAGGAAGGCGAAGATATTTCAGATACCTTCATGATCAACATGAGCCATTCTGATGATAAGTCTGTATCATTCAGGTTTTATTCCTGCTGGGAACTATCAGAGCCACGCTTTTCTCAGGCTGATTATTACTATGAATTTCTCGAACTGGAAAGCAGGAAAAAAGCCCAACCCCTCATAGTGACATACAGATAGACTATTGCTCCTTTGCAACATACCTATATGCCGGTCATTGTCAAACATCTTGCGTGACTTACAGATAGGCTATTACTCCTCAGCAATAGCCTATTCTATTTCGGGCTTTTATCCCTAATGTGATATTCTAATAACCCATTCGGGTTACATGCACTCAAGCCTGTTTTTGAGGGTTTTGTGGGTTTTTACCAGAGGTATCAGACTATACGTTATATGTTGTTGATGCTGTAGTGCCTCCTCTGCCGGTCCAGTTGGTATGAAAATATTTACCCCGTGGCTGGTCAATTCTTTCGTAAGTATGTGCTCCAAAATAGTCGCGTTGTGCCTGAAGAAGGTTTGCCGGCAGTCTTGCGCTGCGATACCCGTCGAAATAGCTCAGGGCTGATGAAAGTGCTGGTACCGGTATGCCGTTGGTAACAGCAGTTGCCACAACACGGCGCCAGCTTTCAGAAGCATCATGGAGCTTATCTTTGAAATACTCTACGAGCATCAGATTGTGTAGCCCGGGTTCTTTATCAAAAGCCTCTTTGATCTTTCCAAGGAATATAGACCGGATGATACAGCCACCACGCCACATCAATGCAATGCCACCATAGTTCAGATCCCATCCAAATTCCTCTGCAGCAGCACGCATCATTACATATCCCTGGGTATAGGAGACGATCTTCGATGCCAGCAAGGCCTTTCGTATATCTTCTATGAACAGGTCTCTGTCACCTGTGAATGCCGTGTTTGGTCCCGACAGTATTTTCGAGGCCTTTACGCGTTCATCTTTTTGAGCCGACAGAAACCTGGAAAAGACAGATTCCCCAATCAGGGTAAGTGGTATTCCCAGGTCAAGTGCCGTAACAGCAGTCCATTTTCCGGTTCCTTTCTGACCGGCTGTGTCAAGGATTTTTTCAACCAGAGGCTGACCATCTTCATCTTTGTAAGCAAGTATGTCGCGGGTAATTTCAATAAGATAGGAGTCCAGCTCTCCTTTATTCCATTCTTTGAACACCTGATGCATCTTATCGGCCGACAATCCCAACATATCTTTCATCACCTGGTACGCCTCACATATGAGTTGCATGTCGCCGTACTCAATGCCATTATGTACCATTTTTACAAAATGGCCGGCACCAGCTTCTCCAACCCAGTCGCAGCAAGGTGTTCCATCTTCTACCTTGGCAGATATATCCTGGAATATTCCCTTTACATATGGCCAGGCCTTTTTAGAACCTCCGGGCATGATCGAGGGCCCCTTCAAAGCACCCTCCTCCCCGCCTGAGACTCCGGTGCCTATGTATAGAAACCCTTTGCTTTCAAGATAGGTAGTTCGGCGGTTGGTGTCGGGGAAATGTGTGTTGCCCCCGTCAATGATGATATCTCCAGGTGAAAGAAGAGGAAGTAACAAGTCAATGAGATCATCAACAGGCTTTCCTGCTTTCACCATCAGCATCACCTTACGGGGCGACTTTAAAGAATCGACAAGTTCTTCCAGGCTATAGGCACCGATAATATTCTTGCCTTTTCCCCGGCCATTTACAAAATTCTCTACTTTTTCTGTCGAACGGTTGTAAACGGATACAAAATATCCTTTACTTTCCATGTTCAATACCAGGTTTTCGCCCATTACGGCCAACCCGATCAATCCAATGTCTGCTTTTTCTTTCATAATTGTATTATTATTGTTGATTTGTTGATTCGTTTATTTGTTAGTTGTTAGGTTACCAGAATACGAGGTCAATATGTAAACCATAAACCATAAACAAACTTTCGACCTTTGACCTTTGACCTTTGACTGATTCTAGATATTAAACCCCAGGGTCTTTGCAATTAATGTTGATGGCTCATGTGTTTGATCTAAATGGACAGTAAAAGCAGGAGGTTCTCTGCGGACCGGATAGTCTTCCCGTTGTTTTTCAAATGTTTCCGGGGCTGATCTCAGCTTGTCGGAATCCTGTTTAATGTTATAGGTATGTAAAGCCAGCTGACAAAAAATTTGTTCGGGAGTTTTATCCTCCAAATTTACATATATATCTGCTTGTTCAGGTTCTTGGATGGATTCCGGGCTCCAATGATCCTTCCCCAATTTAAAATAGCGGCTCACCGCCCTTACACTCATAGCAGTGCCGTTGGCTTTGCCATCCAGTGAATATCCGGCGATATGGGGTGTAGCAAGGGTCGCGTGTTGAAGCAATTCAATAGAAATATGCGGTTCGTTTTCCCATACATCGATCATGGCACCGGCCAGCTGTTTGTTTTTTAATACCTCGACAAGCGACTTTGTGTCTGTTACTTCTCCCCTTGAGGTGTTTATAAACCAGCTGTCAGGCTTCATTTTTGTGAAGAATGCTTCATTCGCCATATGAAAGGTTTTGTTGATACCTTTTAGAGTAAGCGGTACATGTAAGGTAATGACATCAGATTGGCTGATCAACGTATCCAGGTCCACAAATCCTTTGGCCCCTTCCTTGCGTTCACGAGGGGGGTCATTCACGAGGGTGTTGATACCAAGGCTTTTTGCCATGGCTTCTACCCTTGATCCAACATGTCCGGCTCCAATGATTCCTATGGTAAGTTCCGAAAAACATTTCTTCTCTTGTTGGATGATGCAGGCCAGGGCTGATGCGATATATTGCTTTACCGAGTTTGCGTTGCAACCAGGCGCGTTTGTCCAGTAAATATTGTGTGTTTCGCAATAATCAGTATCTATATGGTCGTATCCTATGGTTGCCGAAGCAATGCATCTGATGTTAGTGCCAGATAGCAATTCACTATTGCAATTGGTGCGGGTTCTGATAATTAGTGCATCGGCATCAGCTATATCATTACGGGAGATACTTTTCCCGGGCATATATATCATATCTGCAGTGCTTTCAAAAGCACCTGACAAGAACGGAATTTTATGGTCAGCAACTATCTTCATATTATGCATCGTATCTGCCAAGGATAACATCCATTATTTTGCTTGTTCTGGCTGCAGCTCTTGAGTTATCTGCGACGAATTCATGGTGGATAAGGTCATTAACCACAGACTGTATCATGGGTTGCTGGATGTGTTGCGGAGGCTTTAGATCAAAAAGCTGCTCTCCGTTGGTATTTTTTAGGATGATTGGTGTGAATTCAAAAGAAGAAAAACTAATCTTGCCTTCGCTTCCAACGATTTCAAACAAATCCGTTTTTGCAGATTGATGGGTGGTAAATATCCATTGACCTATACCCGTCAATCCGGAGTCGTATCCAAACATGGCTGCCACCATGTCTTCTACCTCATAAAGTCCCGCCTGATTCGTTGATACACCTTTTGTCCATGAGATGGGGCCAAAAAAGAAATCAATCAGATCAACCTGATGTGAACCCATGTCATAAAAATAACCTGCACCTGCAATGTCACTTTTAACTCTCCAATGTGGGTTCATCCTGTCAAGGTCTTCATTTCGGGGCGGCAGGTATAAATGAATACTAAATGAACGTGGTTTCCCGATCGCATGGCTGTCGAGCAACTCCTTTACTTTTAGAAAATATGACAGAGATCTTCTGTAATAGGCGACATACAACGGTATACTGTATTTTTCTGATACGTTGATCATTTCTAAACATTCCTGGTATGAATGGGCCATAGGTTTTTCTACATAAACAGGTTTACCGCATTCAATAATTTTTTTGGTGTAGAACGCATGACTATCAGGGGGTGTTGCGACGTAAACGGCATCTACATCAGGGTCATTGATCAATGCATCGGCATCACTGTACCAATTTTGTACACCATGTCTTAATGCATAATCCTTGGCCTTATTCGCGTTTCTGCGCATCACGGCTACCAGAGAAGAATTATTGGCTTTGTCGAAAGCCGGGCCACTTTTTACCTCGGCAACGTTGCCACAACCAATAATTCCCCATCGTATGTGTTTGAGCTTTTTCATCTGTTTAAAATTGTCTGAAAGTCTGAAAGTCTGAAGGTCTGAAAGTCGCTCTATGCTCTACGCTTATAATCATCCTCATGTTTGTCAAAGCGTTTGTCATGGGTATTTCATCTGTTTCTATAAAAACCTCTCTTTGGATGCCCAAAGTCCCAATGCCGGATTAGAGATAAAAAATATTTCTTCTCCATCCGGAAGGTTATTAAAACCATCATTCAGGGTTTCCGGATTGTACCGTTGCATCATTTCATCGAGGGATGCATGGTCAAAAAATACCGATTCAATCTCATTTTTACTAAGTTGTCCCGGGCAGTAGGTGATGTTGAATCTTTTTTCGGATGAACCGTGTATGAGGTGGGCTGCTGCACTCAGGTTGTTCTTAAGGTCGTCATTCTTCTTTGTGCATTCTAAGACCTCCGGAGTAGTCATATAGCCATATTTTCTTATTAGAAGGTCTATTTGTTTGTCTTCACCAAATTCTTTCAGCCCGGGAGCGAGTACGATGAGTTCACCACCATCGGCAATGGCCATTCGTGTGCGGTATATGCTTTTGTTGCCAAGCCAGGTGCTTTTAAACTCTTCGGGGTCAAGGTATACGACTACTTTTTTTAAGGGTTTGTCGAGCATGGTAAAGTTCACTTTCAACGACAATGCCGCTGCCAGTTCGAAACATTCGAAGTCATCACCAATATACAATCCCCTTACTGTTAACTTTCCTTCCGGGGTTTTTCCTATCACTGTTAATATGTAAACAATGGGCATGTTGTTGGCAAAGTGTTCGGAAGCATAGTTCAGAACTTTTCTTACCGGGGTGTTTGCCCGTCCCATAATTCTTTCCATTCCGTAGGCGGCACCCAGAAAATGACTTTTGTTAATGCCTTCCTGCCCTCCGGTGCCTACAAAAATATTTTTGTTGTGGTTTGCCATGCCAATTACTTCATGGGGAACCACCTGTCCTATGGAAAGGATGAGGTCGTGCCCGCCTTCAACCAGTAATTTGTTGACCTGTGCGGGCCATGGATAACTTACCAGGCCTTCAGAGACTTCGTGTACATATTCTGCAGGCACATCACCCAGGGGTATGATGTCGGTGCGCCAGCGGTGTTCGCGAAATAGTGATACAGGCGTTTCTTCAAACATTTTACGTACCTCTTTGTGCGACATAGGCACATGGGTACCCAGTGCCGGCAGAATGTCTGTCAGATGATCACCATAATAGTCATATGTCAGGCGTGTTAGCATGCCTGCCTGTGAATGGTAGCGGGTAAAGTCAGGCGGTATGGCGAGTACTTTTTTCCTGTTTCCAAGCCTGGCAAAAACCTCATAAAGTGCTTCACGAAGGTCATCCCTGCTGAGGCTGGTGTATTCAGAACCGTTGGCGTAATAGATCATAGGGGTTATTGTATTGGCGGTTTGCGAGGTTTCGAGGTTATGATGTTTTTAGGTTACGAGGTTACGAGGTTTCGAGGTTATG
>SKYG01000032.1 GCA_007128045.1 Bacteroidales bacterium
GCAAGTTCAGCACCAGCCTTAAACTTCACCACCTTTTTAGCTGGGATAGTGATTACCTTACCAGTTTGGGGATTCCGGCCCTGACGAGCTTCTCTTTCTGATACAGAGAATGATCCGAATCCAACAAGCGCTACCCTGTCACCTTTTTTCAAGGCATCAGTTGTTGCACCGATGAAGGCGTCTAATGCTTTTTTGGCGTCTGCTTTTGTTAGTCCTGCTCCTGATGCAATGGCATCAATAAGTTCTGCTTTGTTCATTGTTCAATACTTTAAGGTTAATAAGATAAACTGAAAGTTTTGTAAATTTCAATTAATTTAATCAATACAAATATAGGCCTTTTATCAGAATATACAAGTAAAATCGTCTAGAAGCATTGATTTTGTTGATAAATCCGGGAATTTGTTAATAACTTTGACGTTAAACGACTGTTTATAACCATTTTTAGCGCAATCAAATGATCATAAGTCGGATTTTACAGCGCTTTTAAAATGAAATCCCCTTAATAATTCTTGGGTTTTCATAACTTTTTTACCAGGTAATTGCAATTGATGTATTTTTACCACCCCATCACGAGCAGCAATTTTTAAATAATGTTTATTATCTGAGAATATGGTACCTGGAGTATGGCTATGATCATATAGTTCTGCCGATGCCTCAAATATTTTCACGGGTAAGGTTTTTTCGTTATCATGAACATCGCAAAATGCACCAGGTGAAGGGCTGAGGCCCCTGATAAGATGTATAATCTGATGAGACGACCTGTACCAGTCGATACGGCAGTCCTCTCTGAATAGTTTAGGTGCTGTATGAAGTGGTTCCTTCTCAGTGTAAAGCTCCGACTGAGGGACAGGCTCTACGTGACCCTTTTCAATGGCTTGAATGGTTTTAATGATGATATTGGCGGCAGGCTCCTTCATCTTTTCATGCAAGCTACCCGCTGTTTCATCTTCGTCGATATGAAGCTTTTCCTGAAATAAGATCCGGCCGGTATCTATCTTATGATCGAGCAAAAAGGTTGTAACACCCGTTTCTGTCTCTCCATTAATCAACACCCAATTAATGGGAGCCGCTCCGCGATAATCCGGCAACAGTGATGCATGCATGTTGAAGGTTCCTTGCGGGGGTAACGACCATACCACTTCCGGAAGCATACGAAATGCCACCACCACTTGAATATCAGGCCTAAGACGGTGTAACTGGTCTAAAAAATCCGGAGACTTAAAGCGCTCGGGCTGCAATACCGGAATACCTGAGGCCACTGCTACGTGTTTGACAGGAGACTGTTGCAGCTTCCTACCTCGTCCGGCGGGCTTATCAGGTGCGGTAACCACACCTACAATATTAAATCCTGAATCTATGAGGCGTGATAAACAATGGGCCGCCAATTCTGGCGTACCCATAAAAACGATACGCATAGCGGATATTTGTTGATTCGTTGATTTGTTGATTCGTTGATTTGTTGATTTGTTGAATTATCGTAGGGAAAGGACTTGGCCTGTCCACAGACTATTGATATTCACAATGGGATCAAGCGGTGATGTTCCAGCGAAGATCAACCATCTTTATAGCTGTAACAGCGGCTTCATCGCCTTTGTTGCCATGTTTGCCGCCGCAACGGTCTAGGGCTTGCTGGTAATTATCGGTGGTAAGCACACCAAATATTACTGGCATATTATATTGAATGCCTACCTGAGTTATCCCATTTGCTACTGCCTGTGCGATAAACTCAAAATGCCTTGTTTCTCCCTGGATAATGCAGCCCAGGCAAATAATTGCATCCAACTCCATGGCATCAGCCATCAGCGAAGCACCAACCGTCAGTTCAAAACTGCCAGGGACATACTGTACAAATATCTCAGACTTCTTTACACCATGCTTTTCTAAGGTAGATAATGCACCTGTCAGCAAGGCAGATGTCACTTCTTCATTCCATTCCGACACCAAAACGCCGATACGCATATGTGCCGCGTCCTTAACTGAGAAGGTTTTTTCTTCTGAAAGATTGGTCTTCTTGAAAGGCATCTGTGATTCTGTGATAATGATTATAAGCTACTTCAAGGCCTCTGCCCTGGCTATATACCTGTCAATGGTACGGCCCTCATTGGAATTGGGATATTCATTCTTTATCCTTTCATACAATAATAATGCATTGCTATATTCGCCCATTTCCTCAAATAGCAAACCTGCCTTGAGTAAAAACAGCGGGGTAGTGAAGTTATTGGGTTTGTAGCGATAGGCTTTACGATAATACCTCGAAGCCTGTTGCTGATCGTCCAATTCCAGATAGGCATCTCCAATCGAGCCATATGCCATGGCACCAAGTATCTGATCGCGCGCACGAAAACGCTTTAACTGGTCAATAGCCATCTCATACTCGCCCAGCTTCAGGTAGCTGATACCAGTGTAATACCGGGAAAGATTGGCAGCACTTGTCATCCTGTAATCTGAAATGATGTCAAGAAATCCGGGATAGGTGCCATCTCCTTCCAATGCCAGCTCATAGTCCTCATTCTCAAAATGTTTCTCTGCCATAAACATCTCAGCACGGGCTTCATTGGCTCTTGGTGTCAATATAAAACGGGTAAACCCGATGTATCCGGCAATAATCAATACGATTACAGCAACAACCCATACAATAAGATTCTGATTTCTTTCAATGAACTGTTCCGAACGGCTCAGGGCTTCTTCTACAGCAACGATATTCTTGTCTTCCAGGTTCTTTTTGGTTTTTTTCGCCATGTGATAGTATATTTTAGGCTGCAAAATTAGTCTTTTTTTATAGTATTTCAAAAACCATGCATTAATTATTAATTTTGCCATACCACAAACAGCTTGAAGAACGTTACAATAATTGTTGCGGACTACTACCTTATACCTTTATACTATGCAGTTCTCCGGTTTTCTTAAATCTCTTCTCATCATCTTGTTTCTGGCTATGGTGTTTTTTTCATGCCGCGATGAAGGATTTGACACCAACCCATCCATCAATCTGAAATTCTCTGCCGACTCCCTGCTGTTTGACACCGTATTTACTACCGTTGGCTCCTCTACCCGCTCTTTTAAAGTATATAACACCCATAACAGACGGATCAATATTTCATCCGTTTCACTGGCAGGTGGAGATCAATCATATTTCCGCATCAACGTTGATGGCTCCTCCGGAACCACACTGCGTGATATTGAAATTGATGCTCGTGATAGTATCTTCATATTTGTCGAAGTCACTATAGATCCCGTTAAACAACAGTTGCCTCTCATCATTGTCGATAGTGTCGTGTTTGAGATCAACAACAACATACAGGATGTAAAGCTGGCGGCATGGGGGCAAGATGCACATTTTATTTATCCAAACTATCAGGATCCTGAAAGCGGTTTTCAATTTCATCTGATAACAGAGAATTCTACATGGACCAGCGAGCTGCCATATGTTGTATACGGGTTAGCGATCATAGCTCCGGATATAACCCTGAACATAGAAGAAGGCGTACGGGTTCATTTCCACAACAACGCCAGCCTGATCTTTCTTGAAGGGTCAACGTTAAAGGCCAACGGTAGTGCTGAGCACCCAATTAGTTTTCAGGGCGACAGGCTCGAAGACTTTTTCAGAAATGTGGCCGGTCAGTGGGGGCGTATCTGGTTTTTTGCTACAAGCAAAGACCATGAGATCAATTATGCCATCATCAAAAATGGCACCGTTGGCCTGCATGTCGACACCATAGGAAGCACCCTGGCACCAACACTTACCATACGAAACACGGTGATTAAAAACATGAGCATTGCCGGACTATTTGCCCAGGGCAGCCATGTCGTTGCGGAAAACCTGATTATCGCTGACTGCGGTGAACATGCTGCAGTATTAGCCCTGGGTGGCACCTATGACTTCAAACATTGCACCTTCGCCAATTACCAATCCGTAAATAACAGAAGAACACCAACATTGGTACTGAACAACTATTATGAAGATATTGACGGAATCATTCAGATCAGGGAAATGGAGAGCTTCACCATCGCAAATAGCATCATTTATGGTGGGTTACAGGAGGAAATATCCCTCGACTTTTACCCCGGTACAAACCCATCCTACACATTTGATCATTGCCTGATACGAACACAGATAGAGGTTAACACACCCCAGTTTGCTAACGTTATAAAAAACCTGAACCCACAGTTCAGAAATACATTGCAAGGTGACTACAGGCTAAAAGATGACTCACCTGCCATCGGGGCAGGAAATCCCGGAATATCGGCAGTAGTACCTTTCGACATATTGGGGAATGACAGGAGTGATCGATCAGACCTGGGCGCTGTGCAGTATTACGAGGTGGACGAGGAAGAAGAGGGGGAAAAATAACGCTGACCCGCTCAGTAACCATATTTATTTTTCCACAGGGCTTTTAAACGTTGCCTCATTTCATTCTCCCTGGGATTATTGGCCGGGTCATACAGCTTCATACCCGTTAATTTTTCAGGTAAAAACTCCATATCTGTAAAATGATCCTTGTAATCGTGTGCATACCGGTAATCTTTCCCATACCCGATGTCTTTCATCAGCTTTGAAGGTGCATTCCTGAGATGTAACGGAACGGGGAGGTCACCGGCTTTCTTAACCATCTCCTGCGCTTTTCCGATCGCCAGGTAAGCAGCATTACTTTTTGGGGAACAAGCCAGATAGGTAGTTGTTTGTGATAAGATAATCCTGCTTTCAGGCATGCCTATCATGTTCACAGCATCAAAGCAACTGGTAGCCAGCAACAAGGCATTGGGATTGGCATTGCCGATATCTTCCGATGCCAGGATCACAAGACGGCGGGCAATAAATTTGGGATCCTCACCTCCCTCTATCATGCGTGCCAGATAGTATACCGCTGCATTGGGATCACTACCCCTGACAGATTTGATAAAAGCAGAAATGATATCGTAATGCATCTCTCCCGACTTATCATAAACGGCAAGATTTTTCTGGATCACATGCAGCACCTTCGCATTGGTGATCTCAATGTGGCTGTCAGTATCGGCAAAAACTGTCAACTCCAAAGCATTCAACAATTTTCTGGCATCGCCTCCCGAGATACGCAACAAGGCCTCATGCTCTTTAATTATGATCGTCATTCCCGATTCCTTTTCAAGAAATGCTTTTGCCCTTTCAAGCAACTGAAGCAACTCATCTTTCTCAAGGTCTTTCAGAATATATACCTGGCAGCGAGACAATAAGGGAGAGATAACTTCAAATGAAGGGTTTTCCGTTGTGGCTCCGATCAGCACCACAATGCCCCTTTCAACGGCACCCAACAGGCTATCCTGCTGAGATTTACTAAACCGGTGAATCTCATCAATGAACATTATTGCCTGACTGTTGGCAGCCTGGGCCTTCTCAATAACTGTCCTTACATCTTTCACCCCGGAGCTTATCGCACTAAGCGTATAAAAAGGCCGGTCCAGTTTCAAAGAGATCAGGTTTGCAAGTGTGGTTTTACCAACACCGGGAGGGCCCCAAAGTATCATTGAAGGAATGGTGCCAGCATCGATGGCACGCCTTAATATGGCGCCCTCTCCCACCAGATGGGTTTGCCCCAGGTACTCATCGAGTGTGGCAGGTCTGAGCGCCTCTGCCAAAGGCACTGCTCTGGTCATCATTCCCTTTGTTTAAATGTTTCGAGATGTTGTAACCGTTTCAGCAATGGTGGATGTGAATAGTGCACAAAAACATATGCTGCATGAGGCCTTAGGTTGCTAAGGTTATTTACTGACAACTTCTTCAGCGCCTCCTGTAACGGCTCAGGATGGTATTCTTCGGAAGCAAAGGCGTCGGCCTGGTATTCATGTTGCCGGCTGATATAGTTTCCCATGATCCCCAATAATAATGAAACAGGAGCATATAGCAAGCCAAAAGCAAGTATGCCAAGATGAAAGCTGGGCTCCTGCCCCCCCAGTGCCAACGAAAGTTCAGGACGATTAATAAACAATCCCAATAAAAACAACATAATCCCGGTATGAACCACTGAAAGAGCCATGCCCTTCAGGGTATGCTTTTTCTTGTAATGGCCTACCTCATGAGCCAATATCGCAACAAGCTCTTCAACGGAATGATCCTTGATAAGGGTGTCGTACAGCACGATGCGTTTTTTAGGTCCCAGCCCACTAAAATACGCGTTGGCTTTGGAACTTCTCTTAGACCCATCGATAACAAATATATTATCCAGTTTAAAACCTGCCTGCCGTGAAAAACCTTCGATTGCAGTGCGCAGCTCACCCTCCTCAAGGGGTGTTTGCTTATTAAACAGGGGGACAATCAGGGTGCTGTAAAACATCGACATAAATACCGAAAACAATGAAAAGAATATCCAGGCATACAACCAGAATAATTGTCCGGCAATATGATAAAACCATACAAACACCGCCAATAAACCACCACCCAGCACCAGTGCAAGCATCCACCCCTTGAGCTTATCAGAAACATATGTTGCCAACGTGGTGCGGTTGAAGCCAAATCGTTCTTCAACAACAAATGTATTATACAGATCAAATGGGGTTGACAAGATATCGGAAGCCAATCCAAGCAAAGCAAAGAACAGCAGTGTCATAAGGATCGGATGATCGGTATATTGCCGTATCAGACCATCAAGCATGCCGAACCCCCCAAAAAGCAGCATCCCAAGTATTAATAAAAAAGATATGCTGGAGGTAATAATGCCCAGCCGCATGTTAACCTTCGAATAATCCTGAGATTTCCGATATTTTTCTTCATCATAAATACCTTTTAACTCCTCTGGCAGTTTATTGCTCCATCGTGAAGCATTCAGATAATCCATGATCCTGTCAAAAAAATAATCGACAGTAATGATAACTACAAATACTACTAACAAGGTATTTTCCATAACAAATCAAGATAAAAAGGTATTCTGTACAGCAAGGCAAATTTTTTCGATGACTACCTTTTCACTAATAGCTTCCACTGCGCTTTCTAATAAACCACTCCAATGTTAACAGAAGCAATATAACCAAAAAGAACCACTTCATATTGATTACTTCATCAAAGGTTTTTCTTGAATACATAACCGGATTGATGTCATCTCTGTTTAACAGATGATCCCGCAACAGTTCCCATTGTCCGGGGTAAACCATCATGGCACCTGTATTTTCGGCTATTTGAAAAAGAAGGTTGTGATCAGCAAAAGTGATCAGACCTTCAAGATTCAGGGGCAACACACTGAAACGAGTCTCGGCCGAGAACTGCTCACCACCCACTAAGGTATTGGCTCGCAGAATATAGTCTCCTGGTGGAAAGGTACCGGCATCCAGCAGGTATGCATTTGATGTTCGCGCCATGACATAAGGAAATGAAACACCAGCTTCATTAATAATATTTACCCTTACCTCAGGGTCGTTAATTAGTTCATAGGAGCGGTTATATAACTCGGCCTCTATCTGTACATTTTCGTGTTCGTAGAGAAATTGCTTCGCATCAATACGAAAAAGACTTTTGTCTTCCTGAACAGAGAGGTACTGTACTATACGCGACAACATATCATCAAACGCCATATGATTCTGATCCCTGAGATAGGTATGCAGCCTCCATCTCCAAATCCCTTCACCAGTAACCACGCCATACTTCCGGTTTGATGCTTGCGAGAATCCGATCAGCGGCTGTTCAGTGGTTACCTGTCCGATTCGCTGATACAACATGATTTGAGAGCCGGCACCTGCCTCATATCTGGCAAAGGGACTGAATACAGGAGGAAGTACGTCAATCAAACCCAGCGTTTGTTCTGGTAATGCAAACAGGGCAAATGAATTGT
This sequence comes from Bacteroidales bacterium, assembly GCA_007128045.1. Classification (GTDB taxonomy): domain Bacteria; phylum Bacteroidota; class Bacteroidia; order Bacteroidales; family UBA7960; genus SKYG01. Next base: position 7,797 of record SKYG01000032.1, read on the forward strand.
TATATGATGGCAGTGTCTCCACCCTGTCTTCACCCCTGGGGTCTATTCCAAACCCTGTATTCAGATTGTTGTAGAGCTGTAAGTCAGTGGCGGCTCCAATGACAAACAATACCGGGGTATCATCTGTTTGAATAGTGGAAAACAGATCGTTCATCGGCCAGGCCGAAGATGGCAACTGGTGAAGGATAACAAGATTGTAGGCCACGGCAGTTCCATCAAAATCAGATGCCAGGAATGACGACACTTCATAGTTGTCGTTTGCTTCGAGGGCCATCCTGATAGCCCCAATATCTGGATGGGGAGAGTTGGCAAGAATAAGCACCTTTTGTCTGCTATCTATCACATCAATATAGAACTCCTGAAGGTTGTTTTCCAGATTTACTTCTCCTTCTACAGCTGTTAATTCGACTCTGTAACGCTGTAAACCTACCTCGTCGGCCTCCAGTTCTATCATTACAGTTTCGTAATGATAGTCGCTTGTAAATGTCAGCACCTCTGAAAACAACGTCTGTTCATCCCGGCTGACACTCAGCCTGCTGTTCATACCGGCAGCTTCTCTGGCTTCAATATGTACTTCTACAGGAAATATATTGCCGAGGTAGGTGATTCTGTTGTGCCTGATTCTGCTCAACACCACATCGCGTTGAGGGATGGTATCGCCCAAAGCAATTGTATACACAGGGTACGGAAGGTTGTTACTGATATATACAGGATGCATTCCACGGTTAAAAACACCATCGCTTGCTAATACCACTGCGCCAATGTTACGATTGCTGTAATAAGCATCAATGCCGGAGAATACTGATGCCATATCAGTAATGCGATCTGAGAAATCTATCGGCTCATCTCCTCTGAACGCCTCACCAAAGCTGTAGGAAAGCACGTCAAAATCCGCATCCATAGATTCCATAAAGGCATCTCTGTCGTTTAAATATTCTTCCAGGTTAAACAGGGTATCCTGAGTGAGAGTTATCGATTGCGAATTGTCTTGAACGACGATAAGTATGGGCTCATCAACATGCCGGGTAAGGCGTTCAATAAGTGGTGAGAGCAAAAGCCATGACAAGATTGCCACACCAATGAATCTTGTGAAGGCAAGAAGCCATGTTGTTACCTTCGGGAAGCCATCGGTCGAATTTTTGTAATAAAGAATTCCTGAGTATACCAATCCGGCTAACAAGCATAATATCACAAACCAGGCAGGATAATTGTAAAGTATTTTAAATCCCAATATATGCATAACAATGATTGATCAATCCATTCAATAAAAGCACAATGGTTCTCTTGCGACAACCATTGTGCTTAACTATGATAAGAAACATGCAGACTAGCCGGTATAATCTCTATTTGGATGATGAATCACCAGATTTTCCTTTTCCGGTTGATGTGCTTCCGGGCTTGGTGATATTCTCGCGCATTCCGGTGTCGGCTTTGATATTTTCCATCCTGTAGTAATCCATGATGCCAAGGTTACCCGTTCTGAATGCTTCGGAAATCGCCTTGGGAATTTCAGCTTCTGCTTCGATAACTTTGGCTCTTGCTTCCTGAGCTTTTGCTTTCATTTCCTGTTCAGCAGCTACGGCCATGGCACGACGCTCCTCAGCTTTTGCCTGGGCAATATTCTTATCAGCGTTAGCCTGGTCTATCTGCAACATGGCGCCAATATTCTTTCCAACATCAATATCGGCAATATCGATAGAAAGGATCTCATAGGCTGTCCCGGAGTCCAGGCCTTTCGATAATACTACTTTGGATATACTATCGGGGTTCTCAAGTACCTGTTTATGGTTGTTTGCTGAGCCAATAGAGGTGACAATACCTTCGCCGACGCGTGCCAGGATCGTTTCTTCTCCGGCACCACCAACAAGTTGTTTGATATTGGCACGCAGGGTAACACGGGCTTTAGCAATAAGCTGAATACCGTCTTTTGCCACCGCAGCCACAGGTGGGGTATTGATCACCTTGGGTTTTACCGACATTTGTACGGCTTCCAGCACATCCCTGCCTGCAAGATCAATAGCGGTGGCAGTCTTAAAATCAAGGGGTATGTTCGCCTTATCAGCACTGATCAAGGCGTTCACCACAGCCTTAACACGACCACCTGCAAGGTAGTGGGCCTCCAGGTCATTTCGATTCAAATGCAGACCTGCCTTGGTGGCAGAGATCAGGTTGTTTACAATAACAGCCGGCGGTATTTTCCGCCAACGCATCAACACTAGTTGCAAGAGGCTGATCCTCACCCCGGAAACCAGAGCTGAAAACCACAACCCTACCGGGATAAAATAAAAGATAATCCATAAGCCTACAATACTTACCAGTGCAATGGCAATAATAACTCCAATATTCGGATCCATGTGTTTTATGATTTAGGTTTAACAATAATTTTGTTTCCATCAACTTTCACCACCACGATGGGTGTGTTTTCTCCAATGAGGTTGTCTTTGGAGCTTACCTCGTAATAATCATCCCTGATCAGTGCCTTACCCATTGGGTTAAGCCGTGTAACAGTAACGCCTTCATCACCGGACGTTACCTTTTCGACATCAACTACATTTACCCTGCCATCCAGCTCAGACCCAAGCATGGCTTTCTTCCAGGTATTGGATTTTAATGCCACAGCAATAGACACCAAGCTGAGTATCAGCGCCCCAATAAGAGTCATCACCCCTACCTGGGTACCATAATGATTAAAAGAGATCACCACGCCGGCTATAAGCATGGCAAGCCCAAGCAAACCAACCAACGTAGTTCCCGGCACCACCAGGATCTCAAGCAATAAAAAAACAATGCCTACTACTATCAGACTTAAAACGATAACCCAGGTCATAGTGCTTTTCAATTTAAACAAAGATAGTTAAAATACGAATCACCCCATAAGATTTTTCATAATAAGGCACGATATCTTGTGGTCAGGGTTGATGGTCATCGCTGACTTTTAAAAGATATCTTGTTTTCATTTCCCTGAATCAATCTTTTGATATTTGTTTTATGGGTCAGCGGAACGAATATGGCTACAACAACAGAAAATATAATTTCTGCCAACAGGGGGTTATCGGAGAAAA
>SKYG01000167.1 GCA_007128045.1 Bacteroidales bacterium
ATATTAGTTAAAATAACCTATATTATATGAAGTTTTACAATCGGACTGAAGAGCTTTCTATTTTACACAGAGCATATGAGCAGTCAAAAAAAAGTGCCTGTTTCACTGTTCTGATTGGCAGACGGCGGATTGGCAAAACCACCCTGGTCATGGAATCGGTCTCAGGAAAGAGACATTTGTACTTGTTTGTTGCACGGAAAAACGAGCAACTTATGTGTGCCCAATTTCAGGAGGAAGCGAAAAGGGCCCTTGGGATAGAGATATTTGGGTCTGTTGCTGATTTTCGGACATTGTTTGAGCTATTATTGAAGTTTTCAATGAATGAGCATTATACGCTGATCATTGATGAGTTTCAGGAGCTTGAAAGGATTAACAAGTCAATTATTGGTGATATCCAGGATATATGGGACAGATACAGTGCTGACGCAAAAATTCATTTAATTGTTTGTGGTTCAGTTTATTCAATGATGAGGCGGTTGTTTGAGAACGAAAAGGAGCCTTTGTTTGGCAGGCTGACATCCAAGATGGTGTTAAAACCATTTGATATAAAAACACTAAAAGAGGTATTAAAAGACCATAACCCACGTTTCACACACGATGATTTGTTGTGTTTGTATTTGATATCTGGCGGAATACCAAAATACATTCACTTATTGATAGCTTCCGGATCAGTTACAAAAGATGCCATGATTGATTTCATCGTCAGGCAGGACTCGCCATTTTTGGGAGAGGGGAGGGATCTGTTGATTTCTGAATTTGGGAAAGAATATGGAACCTATTTTTCTATACTTCAATTAATCGCATCAGGGAGAACCACGCAGGCTGAGATTGATTCGATCATTGAAAAGAATACCGGGGCATACCTGGCAAATCTTGAATCAGTGTATTCACTGATCAGGAAAAACAAGCCTGTGTTTTCGAAGCCTGGGAGTAGAAATACACGTTGGAGCCTGAATGATAATTTCCTGATGTTTTGGTTCAGATTTGTTTTTCCTAATCAGTCAATGATTGAGCTGGGAAAGCATGAGAATCTTAAACAATATGTCTTGCAGGGTTATGATCAGTACAGTGGGCTGGTCCTGGAAAAATACTTCACGGAGAAAATCTCTCAGGAGGAAGATATCACTGACATCGGGCGGTATTGGGACAAGACAGGTGAAAATGAGATAGATATTGTTGCCACAAACAGCATTAAAAAGCGGGCTGTCATTGCAGAGGTAAAGCGAAACAAGCGTAGAATTGATTTGGATGTGCTGAAAAGAAAAGCGATCAGCCTACAGCATTCGCTTTCTGCGTATAACATTGAATACAGGGCTTTGTCATTGGATGACATGTAAATCCATGCAAGCCTTGATCTCGAACATTCTGATCCAGACACTTGACTTTATGGACAGACTCTAATTAAAGGGTTTGAAAGTTGAAAAACGCGCAAAATGCAGTGTGGAAAGAAAAGATGCTCTCTCAAGAACCCATGTATCATCAGCTGAACAGGTTATACGCGTTTCTGTTTTTCAACCTGAAAGACCCCGATAGGTACATCCGTAATTGCGTGAATCAAAAACAAAAGGCTGTCCAATGCAGGGATTAGCAGAACATACGGCAAAAATATTCGAACCTGTTTCGGAATTATCATGCCTGAAACCATATGCCCTGATAGGGGGAACGGCATTGTCGCTGCAAATAGGTATGCGCGAGAGCGAAGATCTGGAGTAAACCGGTTAAAGACGAGGGATGCCCTGGCATTTCTTTCGAACGGAAGCAATTACCAACGGCCGAAAGGGTTTGAGCTCCTGAATCCTGTTTATGACATTGATCACCATGGCATAGAATTGTATATTCAAAGCATTATCAGGAAGGAGTATCAGTAGGTGTACTGGGCAAAAGCACTTGCCTGCCAATCAGTTTCAGGTACGCCGCTGCATTTCGGATGGAGTCATTATCATTTTTGGCGTACTGCCTGATGGCGAACAGGCGCTCCATCCCATACTGTTTTTTGATATCTTCTGTTGATCCTTCGACCCGTCCGGCCACCCCGATAAGCCGCTTCCCATTGGTGTTTCGTACTATCTCTGCAACTGATGCAACCACCTTGCCATAGCCTGTCTGGCTGTCGATCCTGCCTTCACCTGTGATCACTATTTCATGGTTGTTGATCGCCTCCTGAAGATTGGTCATGGATGCGATCAGGTCGAAGCCTTTTACCAGCCGGGCATTTCCATAGGCCATCAAGAAGAGGGCTGCTCCGCCTGCGGCCCCAGTGCCTGGATGTGCATCGGCATCGAAGCCTGAATCCTTGTATACAAGACTGGCGATGTTCTCAAGACCTTGCTTCAGGGTCTCAATGGCCTCCGGTGTGGCGCCTTTCTGCGGACCGTAAATAATGACGGCTCCATGCGTACCATTGAGGATATTCTGCACGTCGCAGGCAATGATTATTTCGGTTTGCTTCCAATTCGGCAGGACATGCTTGTGGTCTATCCCAGATATTTGTGGCAGATTGCCTCCTGTTGGTTGAACCTCGTTGCCTGTATGGTCGGTGAACCTGAAGCCCAAGGCTTCTGCCAGTCCGGTGCCAGCATCAACTGTTGCACTGCCTCCGATGGTCAGGATGATTCTGCCGGCACCTTGTTGGATGGCATGTCTGATCATCTCACCAGTACCTAGTGTAGAGGTCTTCAGTGGGTCGCGCTCCGCTTTGCTGAGCAATTCCAGCCCTGATGCCGCTGCCATCTCAATCACAGCCGTTTTGCCTTGATCCAATGCCAGGTAAAAAGCCTCAATGGATCGATGAAGGGGGTCATTTACGATTACCTTCACCCATTCACCACCCAGATGATAATGTAGGCA
>SKYG01000247.1 GCA_007128045.1 Bacteroidales bacterium
ATGCGTGTGGATGACAGTTGGGGCCGCCGGAAGCTGATGTTGCTCGGTTCATTTGGCCTGGCCGTTATTTATATTGTTTTGGGCGGAAGCTATTATATGGGAATTCAGGGGCTATTTATTTTGCTATTGGTTGTGTTGGCCATCGCAACCTATGCCCTCACACTGGCACCCGTAACCTGGGTCATCCTTTCTGAAATATTCCCCAACAAGGTGCGTGGCACTGCCATGGCAATGGCTACAACGTCACTTTGGGTTGCCTCATTTGGGTTGACCTATAGTTTTCCCATCCTCAATAAAGCGTTGAATGCATCAGGCACATTTTGGCTATACGCAATCATATGCATTGCAGGATATCTGTTTATCCTGATAAAACTTCCTGAAACCAAAGGAAGAAGCCTGGAGGAAATTGAAAAAAGAATCACCAATTAACATGAAGAAGTAGTCTTAATCTGAACTAAATAATACAGTTTAATCATTAAAAACAAATCTTATGATCAAAAAGGCAGGCATCTCTTTTATCGTTGCAACAGTTTATGGTTTTGGGTGTCAGACAACAAAAACAGACGATCAGCGCCCCAATGTCGTATTTATTGTAGTTGATGATTATGGCTGGATGGATACCGGCTTTCAGGGTAGTGAATTTTATGAAACCCCTAATCTCGACAAATTGGCCGCAGAAGGCATGATTTTCACAAATGGCTATGCAGCATCCGGAGTTTGTTCTCCCAGTCGTGTAAGTTTGTTGACTGGCCGATACCCTCCCCGTTCAGGTATAACTGACTGGATTAAGGGTTATCAGGCAGACCAAACGCCTGAACAATTAAGCAGATATGCCATGATCGGACCGGAAAATGTGTATAATCTTCCTCATGATGAAATAGCCATTGCCAGAGCGCTGAAAGATGTGGGCTATAATACCTGTTTCGTAGGGAAATGGCATGTGGGTCATGATTCTTTGTATTGGCCCGAATACCATGGTTTTGATAAAAATGTAGGAGGCTGGCTACGGGGAGGTCCTAGTGGTAATCGTGAAGGTAACAGGTCTTATTACTCACCTCATAATAATCCGCGACTATCTGATGGTCCGGAAGATGAATTTTTGACCGACCGTCTTGTTGATGAAAGTATTGCATGGATGGAAATGCAGGAGGATAATCCTTTTTTACTTTACCTGTCTTTTTATGTGGTACACACCCCCATCCATCCCAAACCGGAAAAAGTACCTTATTATGAAGAAAAGGCCCGAAGAATGGGACTGGATACGCTTCCTGCGTTTTCAACAGATTTTGAATGGTACAATAATCATCCGAACCCCAGATGGCATTGGAAAGAACGTCTTGTTCAGAATTGTCCTGAGTATGCTGCGCTTATTGAAAGTATGGATGAAAACCTTGGTAGGGTGCTTGATTATCTTAAGGCATCCGGACTAGACAAGAATACCATCGTTGTGTTTACGTCTGATCAAGGCGGATTGTCAACAGCAGAAACCTCTCCAACCTATAACGGGCCTCTCCGGGCCGGAAAGGGTTGGCTATATGAAGGAGGTATTCGAGTGCCTTATATTTTGAAAATCCCTGGTAAAACAACCGCCGGAAGTGTGAGTGATGTACCGGTACATGGCATTGATCTTTATCCTACGATTTTAGATGCCTGCAATGTTGATATCCCAAATAAAGACGAAATTGATGGTTTGAGTTTATTACCATTGGTAAAAGGGAACAAATTAGACAGGCAATATTTATTCTGGCATTATCCGCATTATGGAGAAAAAGGAGATGCCCCTGCAGGTGCTGTTCGGAAGGGAGATTATAAACTTCTTGAGTTTTTCGAAACCGGTGAAATAGAATTGTATAATCTCAGAGAAGATATTTCTGAATTGAATAATCTGTCCCAGGTAAAACCGGAATTGGCTCGTGAATTATTGGAAGAACTGAAAGAATGGCGCGAAGAGGTAGGAGCGAAGATGCCCAGAAAGAACCCCTATTATGCATATTGAATTTATAAATGATTGAAAGAATATTATCATTTTTAATCGATTGGCTTAGTTGAGCTCTCGAGCATGATATGATAAAAAAATCCATTTTTTCAGATAATTTGATATTGCCAAGCCATGTGTTTTAACATATATTTGCTATGTTAAAAAAATGTTAAACCCTGCAAACCAGAGCGTGTCTGTCATACTTCCAGTCTGCATTCAAGTAAGGGTATTTCTTTTCTTTCATTGCAAATATCAATTCTGAGTAGCTGTTCTACGATATTGAATCTGTTTACTTAACGATATAAAAATAAGGTTATAAGGTTATTTGTTAATTATGAAAATTCTGAAAAACGTAAAAGTTTGGACACAGGAGGAGGTTATCCCTACTTACGGAATCGGTCATCCAGAGAAGAACCCGATATTTCTTGAGAAGAGAGTTTATCAGGGTAGTAGCGGAGCAGTGTATCCTTATCCTGTTGTTGAAAAAATATACGATACAAAAGAAGATGTGCCCTATCAGGCAATCTATCTTGAGAATGAATATATAAAGGTGATGATACTTCCTCAATTGGGAGGACGAGTGCAGATGGCCTGGGACAAGATCAAGCAAAGGCATTTTGTTTATTATAATCATGTAATAAAACCTGCTTTGGTGGGACTTGCCGGTCCGTGGATATCAGGTGGTATAGAATTCAACTGGCCGCAACATCACCGCCCGTCGACATACTTGCCGGTCGACTGGAAAATTGAAGAGAATGAGGATGGAAGTGCTACGGTGTGGGTGAACGAAATTGAAAGAATGTTCGGACAAAAAGGAACTGCCGGATTTACGCTTCGACCAGGAAAAGCTTTCCTGGAAATAAG
>SKYG01000090.1 GCA_007128045.1 Bacteroidales bacterium
CCACAATGGCATTGGGGGCTCTGACATATGTTTGCAGGTATTCCTGTTCATATTCCAGGGATCCTTCATACAGGTAGGGGTATTCCCTGAAGACCTTCATGCGAAGTGCGGCCAGGTCAGGGATGTAGCGGTTGAGTGCAGCTCCGGTGAATGATTTGATGGATATGGATGTATTGGTCATTTGGAAACTTGAGTTACAGGATAATAAGCTGTGGCAATCTCAGATCATGTTTTTCCATTGCCGTTGCTATTTTATTTGGGATAGGTCATCAATCTGATTGATTTTTCCTTATTCCAACCAACAGACTGTTCCAATTCAGCGGCTATGATTTCTTTGGCCAATTGGCGCAATTCCAATTGAGGATACACAATTCGTATATGTACTTCAAAACCTCGTCGCTGTTCGCGGTGCATGTTCAAATCCGGTAGAATATCAAGATCAATAAAGGCTTGTTTAATGGCCTTTTCAGATTCATTTACTGCGTTACGAATGGTAGTTGCTTCCTCTTCGGTAATGTCTCCCTTGCTCTGCGCCGCCATATTCCACGACTGGAAATACATGACCATGGGGCCGGATATCTGCTCCCTGGCCTTTTGCAGTGCTTCTGCTTCAGCATCTTGAATTGTGGAAGCGGTAGCATTGCCATATGCAATCACATAAATATTCAGACCATCCTCATCTTTGGCCAGCCGCTTTCCCCAATTCAACACCAAAGCTTCCATCATATTACCTTCGCTGACTGACCAGCCGCGCTTGCTTAATGCATTGTATTCAGTCTCTGCTTTTTTTCTGGCTTCATTATCAGAATCAGAAAATAAGTGGGGTGTTGCGGGAACAATAGCACACAAAACCCGGCTTGTAAGAAATATCATTATAAAAAGGCCTGTCATAATATTTTTCATAGCGCTTAATTAATTTCGATGATAGATGCGAATATGATGCGAAATTTACACTATTCTTTTTACATGTGAACATGGTAAGAAATTATTTTTTTATAAATAAGACATGTATATATGTTTAACATTTCATATTAATGTCTTTTACATCTTTAGAATTAATCGAACCTGTCATGAAAGCTTTGACAGATGAAGGATACATTACACCTACTCCCATTCAGCAGCAAGCCGTACCATATGTAATGGCCAGACGCGATGTTCAGGGTCGTGCCCAGACCGGTACTGGCAAAACCGCTGCATTTGCCATTCCTATTATCCAATTGATACACCAACAAAAAATGCAAGCCGTATCCCGTAAGGTTCAGACCGGCATCAAAGCCCTTGTGTTAACCCCTTCCAGGGAACTGGCCGTGCAGATTGAAGAGAGCTTTGCCACTTATGGAAGGTATACCAATGTCAAGCATACCATTGTTTATGGTGGAGTATCGCAGGTGCCACAAACAAATGCCCTGAGAAAGGGCGTCGATGTATTGGTAGCCACCCCTGGTCGTTTGCTTGACCTGATCAACCAAGGCTTTATCAAGCTGCATCATCTTGAACTTTTTGTTTTGGATGAAGCCGACCGCATGCTCGACATGGGTTTCATCAACGACATACGCAAGGTGATAAAACACGTTCCAACCAAACGTCAGACCTTATTTTTCTCGGCCACCATGCCCAATGAAATCCAGAAGTTGGCCAGCGAGATGCTTGATAGGCCGGTGAAGGTTGAGGTAACCCCACCCACATCCACTGTCGATAAGATCACGCAAAGCATCTATCATACCAACAAGGCCGATAAACCCAGAATGCACGACAAAGTGCGTTGAACGACTTCAAATCGGGCAGGGTGAAAGTACTTGTGGCCACTGATATAGCAGCCAGAGGTATCGATATTGATGAGCTGTCCCACGTATTTAATTATGACCTGCCCAATGTACCAGAAACCTATATTCACCGCATTGGCCGTACGGGCAGGGCGGGATTAAATGGCACGGCCATTGCATTCTGTGATGGTGAAGAATGGAAAGAGCTATGTGATATTGAGCGGCTGATCTCTCAAATAGGATAATTTATCAGAAACGCACGGATGATGCCCTGACTTGCGGCTCTTTAATGGCGATGAACGCCACTTCTTCCAGAGCATGACACATGTTGCATTGGAGGGTGAAGCTTTGGAACACATCGTGGAATCTATCCCTGTTATTTTCTTGTGTTGCCTCCATCATGCGCGGTAGGGAGTTTTGCATAAAGGTTTCGGCCGATGCTGCCCGTGCGGGCCTGCGTTCAAAACCATTTTCAAGGGCTTCTTCCATCTCTTCAAGCTGATAGGCTGCATAAAGCCAGTTCTCATCTTGTCCGGCCCAATACAACTCTGTATAGCGGTAACCCACTTCCATCATGGTGCGGCCAAACCCACCCAAATGATCTTCAATAAGAGACAGTTTTTCCTGTTCTGTCCCAGTGATCCATTCTCCCTGGGCGCTCTCAGTCTGGTTTGTGCTGCAGGAACTTATTGCAATTGCAGCCATTAAGCTCATAAAAATTAAGGTAATCAGTGTTCTGTTCATATGTTTGTTGTTTGGTAAGAAGCCCAAAATACAAAAAAATATTAACCTAGTGTCATGTCAACGCTATTTTAGCCGGCCCAAGTCTTGCTCTTTTTCCTCATCTCAGCAAAATAAAACCTTTACGTAGCTTAGGCTATGTGCAGTTTTTCTTTTTTGACCTGAAAAAAATTCCAGCGACTTAACCGACACAATAGCATTGACATGACACTAGTTATTTTATATTGGAAAATCTATAGATTAACCGTCAGTTGAATCTAAGCCATTAACTTTTGTATCTGTTTAGTTCTGTAAAGCCTTTATTACTTTTAACATAGCGTTGATCGCTGAGCTGTGGCCCCAGCCGCTGAGCTGGTTTACGGTGCCTGTAAAATAGAGATCGGTTTGCGGGTTATAGAATGCAAAGGCCCCTGATTGTCCCCAGAACCCCAGTATCTCGCCAATGGGTATGAAGGGTGAGTAGATGCGGGGTATCCATAGCTTTTCCAGTCCTATCCCAAAATAAAAATTACCGGGAAATGCAATGAATTTCCACTCTTTAAGTTCCACCAGGTATTCAACCGGGAAAAACCTTCCATTGAAAAAAGCCTTTAGGAGCAGCATACACTCTCGCGATGTAGACACCAGGCCTCCCTGGGCGGTTATAGAGGTTAGATAGGCAGGAAGATGAATCCTCTTCGACTTGTAGTACATCTGCACAGGGGTGTTGTCGGATGTATCCTTATAGGCATAGGTATCTTTGAGTTCCAGCTTGTCAAAGACATACTCTTTGAAAGCATCAGCCAGGTCTTTGCCGGTTATTGATTCGATGATGGCTCCCAGCAGTTCATAGTTTGTGTCGCAATAGCGGACTTTACCTTTCTGTCCGGGCCTGAACTTCGGTTTTATCTTTTTCACGGTTTCAAGCACTCGCTCTCGTGGCCATGCTTCATCATGGCCACTGAAAAGGCTGACATCTGCCTTTTTGCCATTTGCTTGCTGTTGTGAAAAATAGTCGGGAATACCGGAAGTGTTTGCCAGGAGGTGTTTCACTGTAATGTCGCCGGTGTATTCGACCCCATCTAGCACATGGAGTCCTTGCAGCATGTCAGCGGGAAGGAATTTACTGATCTTATCGTCAAGGTTTAACCTGTTTTCAGCTCTGAGGTGCAATATAAACATTGAAACGCAGAGCTTTGTCACGCTTGCTATGTAGTAGCGGTCGTTTTCATTGATATCTCCCGAGGCTCCCGCCCAGGAAACTGATTCGTCGCAGTTTTCAACACAGAGTGCGGCCCCGAAGACGTTTCTGTTTTTGGTCATCTTTTCAACCACCTGGCTGAAAAACTGGTTGTTTAGATTATCGTTCATTATTTGAAATGTTTATCTGGTTTTACATATCAATAATAAGTAAATTTTTACAGCTTTGAAATTATTATTATTCCTATAATAAAATCAATGGAATTCATCAGGCAATGAGCGATAATGCCAATGTAGATGTTTTTTTCCCACTTAACGATATAAACCAGGGGCAACACACTTATTGTCCGTGTAATAAACAGCCAGGGAGTCCAGGTATGATAAAGGGCAAAAAGCCCGCTGTGGGTTAATGCACTCCATCCTTTCAATTTTGATGGCATCCGGGACAGAAGGTACCCCCTGAAGTAGAATTCCTCTATAATTGGCACTGCAATAACTCCAATTAACTGTTCAGTCTTCTTTTCAGGTATTGTGTCATCTGGTGAACATCGTCATTATACTGTTCGACCGTCATTGTGCCCGGGTCAAAATCGCGTGGATTGGATTTCCCAGCTCCCCGCTGGTCCCAGTGAACCACTATGAACTCTTCTTCCAGCATGTGGTTGAAATACCTTGCCACGGGCATCTGTGCAGCGCCGGGTCCGCCATGCAGCCAAAGCAATACTGGCAATTCCCTGCTTTTCCCGTTAACCATTATCCACTGGTACATGCCGCCAATCTCAACCTTTTCAATGAAGTCGACCTCACCATCAGGGAATCGGTAGCTGAAGTGTTTCATACTGATGATCAATATTAATGCAGGCAGCATTAGCAATAGACGAATTGTTAATCCTGCTTTACGTGCTATGCTCTTCATTTTTTCCGTTCTGCTTTTCTCTGCCACCAGAAGAAGATTAGGGAAAAGACAAGCATTTGGGTCACGATCTCTGGTATTCCGATAACCAGATCTTTGAGAAACTCTGTTAAGGTTCCTTCAAACAATATGAATTCGGGCAGGAAGAGTGGAGACCCCAGGGCCGTGAGTCCGAACATAAGCAGGAGCAGCAGCAGCCATCCGGCTTTTTTGTTGATATAGTTTCCATAAAAAGGGGCAAGCAACAGCGCAAGGATTGTACCCCTGAATATCTGACCGAAAAATACGAGCAGCACAACTGGAATACTTTCAAGATCGCGCCACATTTCAAATACCTCCATTTCTTGCAGGGCATCTGCATAGCCTGCAATCTGGTAGAATAATGGGCCAATTACCCAATATGTCAAAACGTGTACTACCATGAATCTGGTGGTGTATCCTTTGATTTTTTTTGGGGTATTGGTCGTGATTTGACGATTTTTTGGAAGATCATCAGCGTTTTGAAAAGTGTCCTGACCTTTGAGGGGGTTCTCTCTTAGCATGCTGATTTGGGGAACCTGTCCAGCACTCTTCCTTGAAATCATTTCCCATTTAGTGAAAAGCCAGACAAATAAAAGCATTTGTAGTGCTATTGCTATAAGCGCGTACATGTGTTCTGCGAAAGGGATTGTGGTATAAATGATCCCTTCGATAGAGCCGGGTTGTGGCTCTACTGAACCGAAAAGTGCCACACCCCATATGGCTCCAAACAGAATCAGTCGACCACTTGTGTTTTCGAACAGAATATTGTAAAATGGGCAGAAAACCAAGGCAAATGCGATGGCCCGAAGTACCTGCCCGGCGATAGTCATCAAGCCGATAGGGCGAAACGTTTCATAGAAATCGAGCGCGATCCTGCCGGATTCAGGTAGGGTTGACTGGAATACGAGGAATGGCAGGCCGATTAGATAGTATGTTGCCAGGAACAGAAGTGTAAATCGCCCGATGTAAGGCAAGAGCTGAGGTTTGTCTGATTTGATCATTTTCCAATGTAGAATTAGTTTATACTATGGTTTGATGTTAATTATTTTTGATCCCATCATAGTATATAGGATTTGTGATTATTTACGATTACAAAAACTGCTGCCTGTTAAACAGGATGTAGCCGAAGTTTATCATGAACACCCAGGTGCTGGCTTCCTGGCCCAGGTAGGAAGCGCTGATGCTCAGTGGGCCGGGGGTGAGGTGGCGTACCAGGGCAAAATTTGCGATGTATGACGGACTGAAGCTGATATTTTTGAAACGTGTTTTGTTATCCAGGCCTGGTTCAATTGTTTGTAGCGGCTGGAAAGCGTAAGCTTCTGCCCTAAAGCTTGCTGAGCGTGAAATCGACCAGGTTGCTTTCACTCCTGCCGCCGTATAGTTTGAGGCCCTGAACTCCGGTAGAAATCTTGTTTGTGCCAGAGGAAATGGGTTAAACTGTTTTGCGATCCCCAGCGAAGATGTGTAGTTGCTGAGCAGGGGGCGGTCGCTTAAAAAGAGTTCTGCCATGTATCCGGGTGAGAACCGGCTGCCGTTAAGCAGGTAATTTTGGTGTCTCACTGAGAGCTCCCACCAGGAGTGATCCTGCAATATTTCTCCATTGTTGAGGGATTCAGCTGGTTGAAACTTCTCCCGGCCTGATACATAACTGAGACTTGCACTGAGCAGGCTCCCTGATGTTGCATACTGTTTACGGTTGAGTGTATTTCTTTCGTAGTGCAGGTATGCCCTCCACGGGGTGAAATAGGTTACATTGCTTCTATCAGTTTTTGAAAAGTCGTCAGAGTCATAATAAGTGTTTCTCAGCTCAGTTCTGAAGCCGCCGGTCTCCAGTGTGCCTTTCCGCCCGGCCGGCATACCTAGCCTCAGTTCTCCTGTAACTTCCCTTTGCCTGAGAAAGGCAGGCTTTTGTTCTTCAAAAAATAACAGGGGGCTGGATGAGAATTTCCAGTGGCTATAGGTTATATCTGTAAACAGGTAAAAAGGATTCCTGCCAATGAAGTCTTTTCTTCCGGAAAGTGCGGCACTGGTATAAAAACTGCCAAAATAGGCTCTTGCAGAGAGATGTGCCGGGTTTTTGTCCAGCCGCCAGAACTGTACTTCACTGAAGGCCTGATTGATGTTTTCTGATGAGATGTTGCCACCTATGGTCCTGAAATAGTCTGAATCGTACTCTATGTCGGCAAAGAAATCGTAATAGCCTGTTTCCTGGTTATAGATGATCCTGGGGTAGGAGTTTTTAAACCTCCTGAGGGCGAGAAGCGCGAGGTAATTCTTTTTTATTTCATCCAGGCTTACCGGCTCGCTGCTTCGCTTTAGAAAGTTTTCAGCGAACCTTCGTTCGTTTTCTCTCAATCCGGTAACAGTAACCTCATTGATCATCAGTGCGGGCATTTCATATCGGAATGCTTCTCTTTTCAGATGGAGCGTTTCCTTAGCTACCCTGTGATCAAAAAGGTGTTGATTATCAGCGATCTGGTCAATTGCAGCATTATACCCTGCCAGGTAAACCATTTCGCTTTGACTGAAATCGGTCACATTTAGGTCGGGAACGTCAGGTCTTACCATAAAACCCTTGTCAGTGCCGATGTCATAGCGTGTATATGCCATAAGCATAGTTTGTAACTGCGAGACGATATCGTGGGGTGATGGTTTTTCCGGGTTTCCAGAGACCACGCTCCCGACAACAATGTCGGGAACAAACTCCATATGCACCACATCGGCTGGGAAGTTATTGAACATACCGCCATCCATCATCAGTCTGCCGTCGATGGTTATCGGTTTGAAATAGAATGGAAAGGTCATGGAGGCCCTTACGGCATCGGCAAGGCTACCATATCTCATCACCTCTCCTCTGTTTTCTTCAACATTTGCAGCTATGCATCGAAAGGGTACCAGCAGGTTGTCAAAGCTGTAGTTTGCCGCTGCTGCAGCTGGCCCTAGATACTCCATAAAAAGGAAATCCATTAAAAACGGAGATACGATATTGGCAGGGATATTGCTTTGAATTACGCCCTGCAGATCGAAAGCGTGCTCTCTGGCTATATTGATTCTGAGCCAGGCTGGGTCGGGATGAGGTTTTAGATAATAGAGGCTGTACTTGTCGTCAATCCTTCCCCTGGCGGCAGCAATGAACTCATCCGACCGGACTATCTCCATCATTTCGGCTGGTGAATACCCTGCAGCATACAGCCCTCCGACGATCGCCCCTATAGATGTACCGGCTATGTAATCAATTGGGATGCCGTTTTCCTCAAGGGCTTGCAGAACTCCGATATGGGCGATTCCTTTGGCGCCTCCGCCGCTCAGTACCACTGCAACGGTTTGTCTGTTGAGTGGTTCGTAGGTGTCATTATTTGTTGCATGAAGCATTGTGGTTTCAGAGAGGTATACGAAAAATATGGCAATGCAGGCCTGCATGATCGTCTTGTTCGCATATGTCATCCATGAATCCATTTTTTTTCTCAACTTTTCTTTGAGTTTCAACCTTCGGCTTTCCTGATAAATCGGGATCTTCGCATTGCTTCGATCGACCTTCTAAGTGGTTGTTTTCATGATTGTCAGAAGGAGTATTGCAGAGAAACAAAGAATCCGGCTCCTGCCTCTTCAAAGATTGTTCCCGATCCACCCAGGAATATCTGGCCAATACATTCAAGGTCAACATTCCTGGTCAGGGAGAAGTCTATGCTTGGCATCAGGAATGCCGCTTCTATATCGGGCAGTGCCATCAGGGCCAGGCCACCATTCAGGATAGGTGAAATAGACCGCTGTGTGCTCAGCGTGACAGCATATTTTGAGAACATGATGTTATCGGGTCTTAACGGCTCAGTGATCATGAAGACCTGTCCCGGCCTTCTGTTGTATCCGCCATTATAGAGGAACTCAAGTACGCCGAAGGCGCCATTTGCAAATACGTAGTCGATGCCGGTTGAAGCCACCATGTTTCCCCTGGTCATACCTGCTTCCTCTTCTATGTCATAGAACCAGGTGGCTTCTCCCTTGAAACCTGCCCCACCGATACTGCCAGCCCAGCCGCCACCCACCGCCATCCGGTGTCTGTAATACCCTGCAAGCATTTGCAGGTCGTAACCACTGTGGTTGATGCTGACCATGGCTGCCGCCACCATGTCGCGGCTGTCTCTGGCCGGGCTGACTGCGAATTGCACACGTGACAGTTCGCCCGGGAAGTACTGTATCCTGACGGCATCGGATCCTGGCCTCTCGGGGTAGTCAACATCGAAGAACGAGTAGGTGTTGAACAGATCGTTCGGGTTTGATACCAGGTTAATTCCCCAGTTGATTCGCTGTCTCCCCACCCGGACATGCCATTTGTTAGCCCGCCAGTCGGCATATAGTCTGTCGGCCATGCTGTGCCCGATCCAGGAGCCATCCGACAACCACACCCAGGAAAGATTCATCAGTCCATCATCATGTCCAAGTATATCACTAAATTGTGGAAATTCTTTGAACAGGGTATTGTAGAACACCCTGTTTCTGCCTTCTGCAGCCAGGTGAAAGTTGCCACTTAGGTTCCATCTGAGGTTCAGTCTGTTGTGAAATAGATTGGTAAATGACGGATCAGAAAAATTCCTATCGAGCCTCAGTGCAGGCATGTTCCTGACATAGCCGCGCAGAGTAGGGGATTCTATCGTACTGGAGTTCGTCCCCGCAAAAAGGTTCTTGGTAAGACACAGGTTCAGAACAATTATTGTTATGACAGTGGTTATTCTCATTATCTCTCTTTCCTGTCTGGATGTTACTAGATTCAACTTTGAGCTCACTCTTAAAAGTTCGTTTTTTTGGTTCCCACAGATAAATGCAGATGTCAGATATTTGATTATCAGCGAAAAAAGATCAGCGAAAATCAGTGAAAATCAGCGGGAGATACTTATCTCTTCTCTTTGAAAATGCTCGTCGCTGGCAACGGCACCATCAACCAGTGTTATTACGCGACGTGCTCTTTCAATCACTCGTTGGTCGTGTGTTGAGAAGATCAGCGTAATGTTTTCTTCTTTATTGAGTCTTGCCATAATGTCGAGCAGGTTGAAAGCTGATTCTGTATCGAGGTTAGCGGTGGGCTCATCAGCCAGTACAAAGTCGGGCTTTGAGGCCAGCGCTCTGGCAACCGCAACGCGTTGCTGCTGACCGCCACTTAGCTTTCCCGGCCTTACATCAAGCTTGTCACTCAGTCCGACTTGCTCGAGCATTTCCTTTGCCCGTTGTTCCATTTCTGCTTTGGGTCTGTTTTGCAGCAGCATGATGAACGATACGTTTTCTACCGCAGTAAGGACTGGTATCAGGTTGTAGGCCTGGAAAACAAATCCTATATGCCTGAGGCGGAAGTCGAACAATTTGCTCTCCTTCATCGTGGCGATATCCACCCCGTCGATTAGTACATGTCCTCCGGTTGGCTTGTCAAGCCCGCCGATAACATTAAGGAATGTAGTTTTTCCGGAACCAGATGGACCTACAATAGCAGTGAACTCACCTTGTTTGAATTCAAGGCTTACATGTTTCAGGGCATGTACCGGAACGGCTGTTCCTGTATATACCTTCGAGAGATTGGTTGTTTTGATTACAGTCTTCATGTGTTTATATTTTATGATGGTTATTGATTCATTCTTTGTTATTGGCTTCCGGTCTTACGGGTTACAGGGGTGCAAATACCCGGGGTTTAACTTTTTAGCCAGGCCGGCAGCCTAACGCCGGTGGCTACTCCTGCCTGACCGCTTCAGCCGGCTGAAGCCGGATTGCTTTCCAGGCAGGGTATAGTGAAGCCAGAACAGCAAAGATAACGAGTACAATGGCTATTTCGAAGTAAAATGCGCTTTCTATTGCAGGGTAAAGAACCGATGCGTATCCAAAATCCTCCAGTCCTTCTGCCCCTGGTATTGGAACTCCTGTATTGCCGAGGATCTCTATCATACCCCATGACATGAACAGGCCAATTACCCCTCCGATCAGGGCAATGATGGTTGTTTCGGCAACAATCATTGAGTATACTTTCCTTCTTTTCATGCCTACGGCGAGAAGAACACCCAACTCTCTCACCCTTTCCAGGATCGACATCAGAATGGTATTAAGCAATCCGAAGGAGACGGCCATGATGATGATTATCAATATCCAGATCAATGCTTCTCCCAGAAACTCGAGGGCATAGAAA
>SKYG01000364.1 GCA_007128045.1 Bacteroidales bacterium
CTCATAAGTAAATCAGTTATTTCGTAAATAGTCTTTGGCCACCTGCACACCTAGTTCCCATGCTTTCTCCCAATCTAAATATGCCCCATCCGGATCACGAACCATCTCACGTGCTATCCCACGATTCAGGTATGCAGCGCCATAATCTGGCACCAGTGTTATCGCCTGGCTGTAATCATCAATGGCTTTATGAAACTCTCCCGATTTGTACAGGCTGTTGCCGCGATTAACATAAGCTTCAGCATAGCTGCTGTTAATATCTATTGCCTTACTCAAATCAGAAAGAGAGGCCTCGATATCTCCGGTATACATTCTGGCAATACCTCTGTTGTTGTATGCTTCAGCATAATTGGGATGCAAATTAATTGCCGTGGTAAAGTACCCTAATGCATCAAGGTATTGTCCCATTTCACTCTTCACCATCCCAATGTTGTTAAAAACAACATACAAGCCAGGATCAAGGAACGCAGCCTGCTGATAATCGGCCAATGCTCCATACAGATCACCATTCATTTTTTTTGCACTGCCTCTGTCGTGATAGGCATACACATGATCTGCCTTTAACAGGATGGTGCGGCTGAAATCGTCTATGGCCAGGTCAAATTCATTCTTCGAGTAATATGTAATCCCTCTGTAATAATATGCCTGGTATTGATTGTTGTCCAGTTCAATGGCTTTGTTTAAGTCTCTCAGGGCTGCCTCAAGGTCTTCATGCGACCTGGCGTATCCTCGTCCGGTATATGCTTTTGCCATGCCGGGTTTTAGCTCAATGGTACGTGAAAAGTCTGTTATAGCGCCCTGTATATCTCCGGTCCATTTTTTTTCTTTTTTTCTGTTAAATAAAGCCCGTTCGAAATTCGGATATAGTTTTAATGACTCATCAAATTTTTGAATGGATTCAGTGAACTGTCCGTTGGAAAACAAATTGATACCTTCGTTAAAAAGCCTTTCAGCCTGAATGGTCTGGCGGTCGCCTACCCGTACTGCATCAGTTCCGCGTTGCGCATAGATGGAATGTATGATAGCGAAACAGATAAGTAGTATGCTGCTTAGTTGCTTCATGTGTTAAAAATTTAGTCAAACAGTCGAACAGTCGAACAGTCGAAAAGGTCCCCATTGTCTATAATCATTCTCCTGTGAGTGAACGATGTTAAAATGTTCTAACCCCTTGGTTTCCATGGTGTATCTGCGATGTTCAGGTCGAAAGCGATTCTTCGTGCCAGCATAAAGAAATAGTCAGACAGCCTGTTGAAATACCTGATGATGAACTCATCGACGGGGCTTTCTTCATCCAGTTTGATGATGATCCTTTCTGCTCTGCGGCATATGACACGGCACACATGAGCATATGATATGGCCTGATGACCTCCTGGCAAAATAAAGTTCGACAATGGAGGCAGGTAATGACTCATCGTATCTATTTCCTGCTCCAGGAGGGCGATGTCACTTTCATTAAGCTGGGGCAGTTCAAAATTCTCTGAGCCCTCATCTCTGGCAAGCAATGATTCGGCGGTAAATACCTGTTCCTGGATTTTTAGAAGTACTTGTTTGTGGTGGGATGAGATATCCTGATCACGCAATACACCGATAAATGCATTGAGTTCATCAGCGGTGCCGTAGGCTTCAATTTTCAGGTGATATTTTGGCACCCGTCGTCCTCCGAGTAGGGAGGTTTCACCCTGATCGCCGGTCTTGGTATAGATTTTACTGTTCATCAGTACCCATATTGATTGTAAAGTGTTATGATGCCTGGGTTGGCTGTTCTATGGTGGCAATGCTTTCATTGACCTGGTCATAGCTGACCTCACCATCAAGAAGTCTTACAATACGATGTGCATGGAGTGCGATATCTTCTTCGTGTGTAACAAGAATGATGGTATTTCCCGCAGCATGGATATCTTGCAGAAGCCCCATGATCTCGATAGAAGTTTTTGAGTCGAGGTTACCAGTAGGCTCGTCGGCAAGAATAATTGAAGGGTTGTTTATCAGTGCCCTGGCAACGGCAACCCGCTGGCGTTGGCCGCCTGATAATTCGTTGGGACGGTGGTGGGTTCTGTCGGAGAGACCTACCTGGTCGAGTACCTTCAGTGCTCTTTCACGTCGAATAAATTTATTCTGGCCGGCATAGATAAGCGGTAACGCTACATTGTCGAGGGCTGTACTTCTGGGTAGCAGGTTGAATGTCTGGAAAACAAAACCTATCTCACGATTTCGAATCTCTGCCAGCTCATTATCAGGGAGCTTACTGACGTCTTTGCCGTTCAGGTAATAACTGCCGCTGGTAGGGGTGTCGAGGCACCCAAGAATATTCATCAGGGTTGATTTTCCAGAGCCTGAAGGCCCCATAAGTGCTACATATTCATTGCGATAGATTGAAAGGTCAACTCCCCTAAGGGCTTTTACAACCTCCATACCAACTTTATAATGCTTGCTTAAGCCTTGAATGCGAATAATCTCTTCTTGCATAATTCCCGAATTAATGGTACAAAGATAATTTTTTTCAGTAGGTCATGATGATTTTCTAAGCTGAATCTTCAAATCAACAAGCAAGCCTTAAACGGACAGGTCAAGTCCTGTCCCTACAGATGCATCCATAATGTATTCACAGGCCGGTCAAGCCCGGCCTATACAAAAAATGGTACCTATATATTCAAATCAACAAATCAACAGTTCAACAGTTCAACATTTTCCCTAAAATTTTGTCTTCAATGAAATAATATATTACTTTTGCAACTCAAAATCGGGGTGTGGCGCAGTTGGCTAGCGCACTTGCATGGGGTGCAAGGGGTCGGAAGTTCGAGTCTTCTCACCCCGACAGAGA
>SKYG01000337.1 GCA_007128045.1 Bacteroidales bacterium
ACGTTTGAAATACCGCCTGAAAAAAATGCTGTGTTTTAGTGCTTCAATATTTTCATCCAATCCTCTGCTGCTGTTATTGAGATTTATGATTGTCTGATTCAGATTGCCGGCCATTACAGTATCCTGAATAAGCATACCAAGAGCGCCCTGCCCACTGTTTATCTTTACCATGATTTCTCCCAGCTGATTGGAAGCAATTTCAGTTTTACTCGCGGTTACCTTTAAGCTTTCCATAAAGGCAAACACATTTTCCTTGGTAGCCTCAATGGTCTCATCCAAACCCTCAGAACTTTTTTTGAAATTTTCTATGGTTTGACTGATGTTATCGGCTATGGCAGAATCTTTGATTAACATGCCCAACGTGCCTTGCCCGGTATTTATATTTACCATAATTTCAGCAAGTTGTTTTGTAATGACTTCGGCATTTAAGGCCGATGCCTGCAAGCTTACAATGATGGCGTCTGTTTCAACGGGCTCATTTGATGCGAGGTGTTGTCCGCTATGTACAATGGGTGCTTCATTGGTGCCCTGGGCAATGATTACGACCCGGTCGCCAATAATGCCCTCAGAGCCAATACCTGTTTCGCTGTCGGTTTTAATAAACTGCTGCACGCTTTTTCGGATCATCATGTCTACCCGAACTGTTGAATCATTTATAATCCTTATGTTGTCAACAGTGCCTACATTGATTCCGGAGAATCTTACGTTATTTCCAACCTGCAAGCCGCTTACATTATAAAAGTCGGCAGTAACTTTAAAAACAGGGTTGAATAAATTCTGTTGCCTGCCGATCAGGAAAACCGCTATGGCAAAAATCATTAGCCCCCCCATAATAAAGAGGCCAAGCCGAATTTTGAATTTTTGCGTGTACGTTTCCATTGATTGTTGTTTTAGTAGTTAATATTAAGTGAATCGCTACTTAAAAAAAGACCTGATTAACTCATCATCAGATGTATTAAATGCGTCAATGGTTCCCTCTGAATACACTTCACCGTCAAGCATCATGATCACACGATCGGCTGTTGCACGCGCACATTCAATATCATGTGTTATGATAATGGATGAGGTTTTGTATTTTTTTTGAACCTGATTGATCAGCTCACTAATTTCATCCGATGTAACCGGATCAAGTCCTGTTGTTGGTTCGTCATATAACATGATCATGGGATCGACAACGATGGTACGTGCCAGGCTTACCCGCTTACGCATACCCCCTGAAAGTTCAGACGGCATTTTATTCAGTGTATCTGGAAGTCCTACATTCTCTAAAACCTCTGCTATTTTATCAGCCATTCCTTTTTTGGAAAGATTCTTTTTTATCCTTCGCAAGGGAAATTCAAGGTTTTGTTTTATCGTCATCGAATCATATAAAGCCCCACTTTGAAATAGAAATCCAATTTTTTCTCTCAGTTTAGCCAGTCCTTTGTTGTCTAGTAGATTCACATCCTCACCCAGCACTTTAACAGACCCCGAATCGGGAGTCAGTAAACGAACAATGCATTTTATCAACACAGATTTACCTGAACCAGATTTCCCAAGCACTACCAGGTTTTCGCCCCGAAATAGTTTTAAAGACAGGTTTTTCAAAATATACTCATTGTCAAAACCTTTCATGAGGTTATTGATGTCAACAACCACGTCAGGAGTTTCTGTATTTTCAGTGATTGTATCTTTCATTTTGATTATTCATTTTATTTCCGGGGGAGACGCGATCAATCGCGTCTCTACTGGCAATGTGCTATAACCCTTCCCCCATCGCCTCTTCACCCCATCTCCGGGCAGCCACAAGGGACTGCCCCTACAAACTTTTCAACTCATCAACTTTGACAGGTCAAGCCCTGTCACTACTATTATTACTAAAGCATGTCCGTTATTTGTACAGCAATTAAATCCACAACAATCACCAGCAGGGAAGAAAGCACTACTGCTGAATTGGCTGCTTTTCCGACACTTTCTGTGCCACGGCCGGCCGTATATCCCTTATAGCATCCAACAAAACCTATAACAGCGCCGAAAAAGAAGGTCTTGATTACTGCCGGAAATAAGTCCATAAAATCAACGACTCTGAATGCCTGAGAAAAGAACAGGGTAAATGTAACGCTGCCCCTTATATTGGCACCAGCCCAGCTTCCCAATATGCCCCATGCATCAGCATATAATACCAATACGGGTATCATAAGCGTGGCAGCCAAAACCCTGGTAACCACCAAAAACCGAATCGGATTGGTAGATGATACCTCCATGGCATCAATCTGCTCAGATACCTTCATGGAACCAAGCTCTGCCCCCATTCCTGAGCCGACTTTTCCTGCACAAATCAAGGCAGTTAAAACAGGCCCCATTTCCCTGATAATGGATAAAGCTACCATTCCCGGAAGCATGGATACGGCCCCAAAATCTGCAAGCACGGGGCGCGACTGGATCGTGAGTACCAACCCAATAATTAAACCAGTGACAGAAATAAGCGGCAATGTTTTGTACCCAATCTGAAAACATTGCCGCATGAATTCCTTAAACTCAAATTCGCGGGAAAACGCCTCTTTGGTTACAAGCCAAATAAACAGAAAAAATTCCGCGACTTGAGAAAGGAAAGTAATGACACTGTGCGTATTTTCTAAGGTTTGCTCACTGATTCTAATTACCTGCTTTTTAACATCAGGTAGTCTTGAGAGCTTTCTTGCTGCAGTGCGAACACCTTTCATCATTCATCATTTAATGCCCTGATAAGATTCTGTTCAATTCTTCCTTTGTTTTACCAAGCTTTTTCTGAAGTGTCCCAAGCATCTCATCTTTTTGGCCTTCTTCAAACATCAGATCATTATCAGTCAATACAGCAAATTTTTGCTTGAGTCTGCCTTTTCGTTCATTCCAGTTTCCTTTAATCTCTGTCTTGTTCATTTTTATTGGTATTTAATGGTTCATCAATTACGTAAAGGTATCGCGGAAGGTCATCCTTTGTGTTATATATTTAACTTAAATAATTACATAATTTCCATCAATAAAATGACGGTACTGTAGATGGGAGTGATGTAACTCATTTCCAATCTCCTATTGAAGAACATTAAATAAAAGCAAGACAAATACAAAGCGCGAAAGTATAACACGCAACGTGACCATTCTAATAAATACAATATCAGATAGTTAGAAGACAAAGGCCTGACAGGTCGATAATAGTCACTTATGTTCGGAAGGTCATTCTATCATTTGTCGTTTCACCAAATCAGCAAATTTGCCACCTTTGCTGATTAATTCCTGGTAGCTTCCGCACTCTTCAATCGTGCCATTGTCCATCAGATAAATCCTGTCGGCATTCATGACTGTGGTTAGCCTGTGGGCAATAATCACCCTGGTTGCCTGCAGTTTTTCGAGGCTTTTGCTAACTTTTTGTTGGGTTTTGTTATCGAGGGCGCTGGTGGCTTCATCGAAGAAGAGTAACCTGGGTTTGTTAACAATGGCGCGGGCTATCATAATGCGTTCACGCTGGCCTCCTGATATGGTGCTCAAACCGCCGGTAACTACCGTTAACATCCCCATGGGCATCTGGTTAATATCCTCTTCCAGCCCTACATTGCGGGCGGCCTCCCAGGCATCATCAAAGGTCGCGTTGGTCATGCCGATAATGTTCGAGGCAATATTCCCCGGCATTAGCTGAGACTGCTGCAGAACCGTTCCGGCCTGTCTTCTTAAAGAGGCGGGATCAAACGACGACAGATTCTGGCGGTCGTAATACACAGAACCGCTTTCAGGCTCTTCAAACCCAAGCAGCAATCTCAAAAGCGTCGATTTTCCTGAGCCTGAAGCGCCAACGATGGCTATGAATTCACCGGGCGAAATTTGCATGGAAACATGTTTAAGCACCAGCGGACTGTCTGGCTGATAGCGGAAACTCACATTGGCCACTTCAATCTCTCCTGAAAGATTCTGAACCTCAGGCTTCATAACCGTATTTTCCCGATCTGCTTCCAAAATTGGCCGGATACTGTTAAATAAGGGTATGACCATTAAATAGGAAACCAGCGCCATCCCAAGCTGAAGAACGGCCACTACTGTCAAAGTCAATGCTGCGAAAAAGGCCATAAACTGGCCCGTAGACAGCGTATTTGGGATTTGCCCGGAGATCCTCCCGAAAACAAACAGTATAATGATCAAAGGCAGTGCTGTCGTAATCAGCGTGATGGTCATAAAGAGTTTCCTCACCTCGTAAGTCTCTCTTTTATTCTTTGAAAATTTATCCGCCCATTGCAAAAAAGCATGCGATTCAGCGCCAGCTATCCTTATTTTGGAGATGCTCGATAAAAACTGGATCAGCATCCCAAAGATGTTATTTTGCAGGTCAATAATATTTCTCTGACGTTTTTGGATTTTTTTGCCAATGAAGAACACCGACAGCAGAAAAATGAACAGGAAAGCAAAAATGTACAACGATAGGCTTACATCATAATAAAACATGAGTAAAAAGTTGAACATCATGAAGACAGCACCAAGCAAACTGTAAACCACGGTTTCGGAAAGGATCTTACGCAGCAACATAATGCTGTTGGCCTTTGCGGCAAGCTCGCCAGCCTGGAATTTTCGGAAAAAAGGGACTGTTAAATTAAGCAGGCGATCCCATATGGCCGACTGAAGCACGAAATCAATTTTTGTTTCTATCCTGATCATGGAGAAACTACGGATGAGCTGAAAAAACGCAATGGCAACGATGCTAAAAAAGATGACCAGGGAATAGACATACAATTGCCGGTAATCGGACTGCGGTATCACAACATCGAAGATGTTTCCTGTAAACACCGGGATCAGTATGGTGAGGCCTCCCCCGATCATCCCCGCAAGTAAGATAGTAAGAACATCTTTTAAGCTGTCCTTTAACGCGAAACGGATCAGGTTGAAGCCATTCAGGGGAATATCAGGGAAAGGGCGATAAAACTGATGGGCTTCCGATGCCAGTTCTGAGGCTTCTTTTGCGGTTAAATCCTGTCTGATGTTTTCGCTCGGACTAATGTATTCATAGCTCGACGACGATGTCGGAATGAGGGCAATAGGAAAATCCCCATCCTTTTTAAAGGCCAACAGCGGGCCATTGTCTTTCTCCCACCACGTGCCGTCCAGTTTGACTTTTCTGTCTCGGAAGCGGGAGGAACGGAGAATGTCGTTAAGGGATAGCGGAGGGGCATCTTCGCTCTTAGACCGTTTGGGTGCAGTGATGGAAATCTTACTGTAGTCTGCAATAAGCCGGCACGCCGTTAGCAAGGGATCCTGCACAGTGTCGATGTACGATTTGCGCAGGTTTTCATTCATCACCGAAGCAATTTTTATAAGTGCCGATGAATAAATTTTAGAATCATGAACGGTTTTTTCTTTCAGGCGATTGAACTCATCGACTGCATTGAGTCGCAAATTAAAATAATCACAGTAAAAGATTACCTCATAAAAGTTTTCAAGACTTTCAAAGAAATTATCATCAAGGCAAATGTCGGATGTTTTAAACGTTCTGACTGTAGATGCATCCAGGGTATAAAGCCAGGAATCCTGAGACACCGGAAATTTCTGAATTACTTCGGGCTCCATGATCTCTTTCATACCCAGAAACAAGGCATTCCCTGTGAGGAATTCGACCCAAACTATCCCCTTCTTTGACCGTATTTTCAGATTGGCGGCCACCTGGGTTTCACCTGAAATTCCAATCAATTGATTGGTTGGCGGGTTAATATCCCTCGAAATACTTTGCGAAAGATGTCCAATCCAGGTATCAAGCAGTGTTGCCAGGGTATCTGTAAACTCAGGGCGCAACATTATTTCTTTCACCTGCTCAATTCCTATGCTGATGATTTCAGCATTGGGAGAAGGTATAGCGATCAAACCCCGATCATTGTGCTGGCCGTGTTTTATCCCAAAAAGCAGTTCACCCTGGCCGGCTGTGAAAAAGTAACTCCTTGTTCCCAGGGGCTGATCATCTTCCAGCCTGGAAGTAAAAACATCCACATGACCATGAGCAATGTACCAAACGCTGTTAGGCCTGGTTAATGGGAAAGGTTGATTCCCCCCGGTTCTAAAAGCGCGGCCAAAAGCGTGTAAGGTTTCTAAAAGTATATCCTGCGTCATGGGTACTTAGGTTATTCTTTTATGAGCTGGTGATATAATCCTTCCTGGGTCATAAGTTCTTCATGGGATCCCCGCTGTACGATGCGGCCTTTGTCCATCACAATGATCTCGTCACAGTCGCGGATTGTGCTCAAACGGTGGGCGACGATCAGGCAGGTACATCCCTTTTTTCGGATATTCGTATCGATTAATTGTTCTGTTTTTGCATCCAGGGCACTCGTGGCTTCATCGAGTATAAGAATAGATGGTTTGGTCGCCAGCGCTCTGGCAATTTCCAAACGCTGACGCTGACCCCCGCTGAAATTTCTTCCGTTCTCAGCAACAATACTTTCATAGGCCCCGGGGCGGGCGGCTATCTCCTCATGAATGCACGCATCCTTGGCTACCTGGATTACATCTTTATCTGCTATGGTATCATCCCAAAAGGTGATATTCTCCTTCACTGTTCCCTCAAAAAGGAAAAGATTCTGGTCTACCATGGCAATGGAATTATTCAATGTCGTTCTGGGAATGGTTTGCCTGGGTTTGCTGTCGAGCAGGATATCTCCATTCCAGGGCTTGTACAACCCGCTGACCAGGTTGGCGATGGTTGATTTTCCGCAACCCGACCTCCCTACAATGGCGACCCTGGAGCCTGGCTTCAGGGAGATTGAAAACTCAGAGATTAATGGCGCCTCAAGCGGACTGTACCCAAAAGTGACATTTTTTAACTCGATGTGTCCCTGGAGCTTTGTAGTTTTTACAGCATCCTGTGATGTCCTGGTAATGAGATCACCTGCTGAAGTTGGATAATTATATACATCTTCAATGCGTATTAATCCTCCCTCTACGTCCTGTAACGCACTACCAAGAAATACTAGTGATGTGATGGGTTGATTGAAGCTGGCCATCAGCGATTGAAAGGCTACAAAAGTTCCCACAGTCATAACACCCTCGATGATATAACCCGAACCAATAAGCAAAATGATCAGCGTGCTCAAGGTAGTGAGGAATATCGGTATTACCTGCAAGGTTTGGGTGAGCCTTCCGATTTTTTGCTGAATTTTCAGCAATTTTGAATGGTATCCGGCCCATCGCGAAAAAAAATCGGATTCGGATGCGGTCGCTTTTATAGATTCAATCATCTGCAAGCCGGCAGAAGAAAGCCCAAACAACTGGCTGCTATCCTGCAACAGCTTTTGATTTGAATCGACCCGTTTACGCGAAATATACCGAAGCGCAAGCACATTCAACAGCGAGATGGCAATAGCTATCAGCGCCAGCGAGGCGCTGTAATAAAACATCATAGCCGCGTAAAACACGATTGTAAAAAGATTCAGAAGGGTATTTCCAAGTGGACCTGACAGCAAAGCGGCCACCTGATCGTTGATATTTACACGCATGGTGATATCGCCGGCAGATCGCTGGGTATGAAATGACATGGGGAGATGGAGGACATGCCACAGAAATTTTGCAGAGTTTTTCAGCGACAGGCTCATCTCAAAGCGGATCAGGCTGTGCTGCTGTAGCCAGGATAACAATACCCGAAGCAAGGTTGTTAGTGCAATACCCATTAAAAGCGGAATGATCCATGACTCGGATTGTCTGATCAATATCTGATCAACAAAAATCTTCGAGAAAACTGGAATGGCAAGTCCGGGAACAATGATGGCCAACCCGACCAGGAAAAGAAACAGCAGGCTTGTTTTATACCCTTTTAACCAGTTCATAAGAATGGGGAAAAACTTTGGTGGCTCACCACCTGGCTGAAACTCCGGCCCCGGCTTGAACGTTAGCACTACGCCCGTAAAGGAATCATTGAACGTTTGATCATCCACCACACGCGGACCCGAAGCAGGGTCATTCAGGTAAACCTTGTTTTTGCCAAATCCTTCAACGACCAGAAAATGATAAAAATTCCAAAATACGATCATGGGCACCGGAAGATCTTTGAGCTGTTCCGGCTCTTTTTTAAATGCTTTTGCCTCCAGTCCGTGGTTTCGGGCTGCTTTGGCAATATTGCTGGCCTTACTCCCGTTACGCGACACACCACAATCGACGCGTAGTTTTTCAAGCGACACATATTTCTTATAATAAGACAGAACGATCCCAAGAGAGGCTGCCCCGCATTCAAGCGCTTCCATCTGAAGCACCGTAGGGGTCTTTACCCTTCTTATACCGACGATCCGATAGTAGAGCTTTTGGAGAATATAAAGGGGGTTCAAGGTCATATTAAATTAAAAAATAGCAGCATCAGTTTAGCAGAAATTCAACCGGGCTGTGCCTGGCTGAGGTGACAACCGCGCGACAGGACAAACCATTCAGTGAATAGAGCAATTCTTTTTCTGAAGCAGACATCTCTGAGGTATCCATCTTCAGGGAGGCTCTGACTTCATAATAATTGGTATTGTTTAACTTCAAATAGCTGCTTTCATTAGGGAAATACATCTGAACTGCACTGCTGGATGCAGGGTAATTGGCAATAAAAGTAATCTCCCATTGTAAAAACTCAGGGGGAACACCCCTCTTGCCAATCTCGAGATTGGCAGTCATCATTGTTTTCAGACTTGAGATATCCTGTTCCGGAACAAAAAATATCACTTCCGGCGTGATGGCTGAACTTTCCTGGCTTCTCATCATTTCAAGCACCGGCGTACCGGTTTTTACGTATGACCCTTCTTTGACGTTTAATCCAATAATTTCGCCGGTAAAGGGAGAAAATATGTCAGCATGGGTTTTTTCTTCCAGCAAGTATACCTTCATTAGTCTTTGATCGCGGCCAACAAGGTCCCCGGTTTTAATAAAAACTGAATCGACCTGCCCTGTGTGGGTTGCCACTACTTCCCTGGGTAATTCATGGGTAATGATGATCCCGAATCCTTTTACCTTCTGCGATATGGAGCCAAAGAAACCCCACACCAGCATGCCTGCAATCACCATACTGATGGCTGAAAACAATATCCAGGTTCGGGCGGAATTTACCTGCAGCAATTCATCCAGATCTTCCGGAGAAGTCATTTTTTGAAGCGCGGATTTTCTGAAAATCTCTCGACCAAGCATACATGGTAAATTTTATCCGGATTAAGGATGTTGTGTGAGCAAATGTAGATACTTTTTTAAAAATTAGGCAGGATAAACTGTATAATTTTTTTCTTTTCGCAGGGTGCGACAGATTGGAATTTTTGTATATTGTGTACTTTATTCAATGACACTATTTTTGTATAAATAGTCCTTCTTCGTCTATACAATCTTTAATCCGCATTCAACATGGAAAACATTGACAAACAAAGAAAACAACTCGAAGAGAAACTCATTGCGAAGGCTATGAAAGACGAGACTTTCAGAAAAAATTTGCTCGAGAATCCAAAAGCTGCCATCGAGGAGGAAACAGGAATCAAGCTGCCTGAATCCATCAATTTGAAAGTTGTGGAAGAAAATCCTTCCACTTTTTACCTGATCTTACCCCCAAAAATCAATCCCGAAACCGAAGACGAACTGTCGGAGGCAGAACTTGACATGGTTTCTGGGGGTTATAATGGTGGCGGAGGTATGCCATCGCCAGACTCCGTTGGCATAAACGCTCCAGGTTTTAAATGTTAATAATGAAATATTCCCTGCTTGATCATTTTTCAGTTGTTGAACCCTGTATTGCACCATCGCTTTTAGATAAAGGGAGTATTGATTCAGTAAAGGAATTTTGCGCATTGTTTCCCTTTGATATTGCTGATGATTTTGGGTTTGAAAGCAGGTTGGGAAACCGGGAGGCCTTTTGCGATTTTGTGTTACAGATTAAAAAAGGGAGCAAGGGAGCTGCGATCCTTGCCGGTCAAAGCTCCATTGCCAGTATCGCTGATCAATTAAAAGAAGATCCTTTCTGGAAAAAAATTGCTCAGCTTTTTGCTATCTGGACCAATCCAGACCATTTTTTATCAAAAATGGTTACCGACTTCTGGCTCGAATTTGATTGGCAGGGAACGTCCTATAACCTGATTCCAAATATCTTTTTTGATTTAAAAAGCGGAAATCAAGCCGACAGGACGTCACAATGGCAATCCATTCACCAGGTTCTTGACATCATCTACAACACACTTTTTAACATCCCATTTCCGATAGATATGGCAGCGACGGTTCAATCCTGCATCCTTAATCTACCCGGGAAGGCGCAACTGCATTGGATCGGCTTTATGGTTCCCAGGAAAACGGAGGCGGTGCGTCTGAATATTTCAGGACTTAATCCTGAAAGCTGCTTCAACTATCTGCATGAAATAAACTGGCCCGGAGAGGAAGATGTAATCCGCGATCAGGTGAATCTCTTCTCTGAGAAATTTGATTTCATCATGTATAACATAAACATTGGAAGGGAAGTACTTCCTTACCTTGGATTTGAACTGTTTTTGAAAGAAATGAGGAGACCCGCCTGCAGTCTAAAGCATATTGAAGCAATCGATTTTCTTAGTGCGCAGTCACTGCTATTGGACGAAAAGAAAGAAGGACTGATTCGTTTTTGTGGTCGAAAAACGGTTTCCTGGTTCTATCCCGTTTTATATCTCAACGGGATCAATCATTTTAAATACGTGTACAAGAAAAACGCACCACCTGAGTTAAAAGCTTACTTCGGAACCATGATCCGAAATAAAATGGATTATCGTACTGATCGCTAAAATTCACCGGAACA